>JAZUOE010000193.1:0-17948 GCA_045604505.1 Ruminiclostridium sp.
AAGTCGCCGTTTTCTTCTGAACTGGACGATGTTCATATCAAGATTTTTAGAATTGATACAATTCCTCAAGGCGTTAATAACAGCACAACACCTCGCCGCAAAATCTTTTTACAAGGTGCTTTTTTCAGTGACATTAATATAAACGATGACACACCAACAAACATTTTTGCGTACACCTTAAACGAAGATCTTAATACGCAAGCCTTATCTCAATTGTTTTGGGAGCCTGTTAAATGCCGCCAGCAAGATTTGGTTGGCTTATATGGCAGTATCAAGGAGCTATTCCGAAAGGAAATTCTTTTGCGTAAAGCAACCGGGCGAAAGAATTCAGCTGCATTTTCGTATGAATTTACGCCTGATATTACGATTTGGTGTAGCAAATCGTATCCTAAAAACAACAATGGTCGGCCGCGAATTGAAGCATATGTCTGTGAAATTAATCCGGAATATGAGCGTGAGGATGGGCGCTATTTTGCCAATGCCATAGCTACAACGAAAAAGCATACAGTAAAAATACCGGATTTAAATATTACAAATTGGTTACAAATGTTTACAAAGTTATTACAAAAATCGTTTTTTACTTTACAAAAAAGTTTTTGCATGGTATTATTATAAAAATAAACAATAAAAATTCTGCAACCTTTTATAAAAAAGAAAAGTGTTATTAACGAGCAGCAACATTGACTTGTTGTTGCGGAAAGGGAAGAAAAATGGAACAACTTTCCTTAATTACAAGAGAGAGCTTTGATGCTGTAATGCGTAAATACTCCAACATGGTTTATCGTCTTGCATTATCACGTACAGGAAATCCTGCCGACGCAGACGATATTTTCCAAGAGGTTTTTTTGCGTTACATAAAAGCAGATAAGACCTATAATGATGAAGAACACCGTAAAGCGTGGCTTATAAAAATTACCATAAACTGCTCAAAATCATTCCTCACCTCTGCGTGGAACAGGCACAGGGATTTTGCCGAGCCTGATGAAAATGTAGGGGCTTATGATAAGGGCATTTCCGATATCGAAACAAAATCAGAGGTTTATGGCGCAGTTTTAAAGCTCCCGCCCAAGTACAGAACGGTTATTCATCTTTTCTATTATGAAGATTTGTCTGTATCTCAGATTGCCAAAGCCACAGGTTCGGGAGAATCTGCGGTTAAGTCGCAGCTTTCACGAGGACGGGCAATGCTTAAGGAACTTCTTGAGGGGGTAGAATTTTGATGTTCCGTGAAAAACTGAAAAATGACCTTGACGGAATATCTCCCAACGAGGAACTTCTGAACAAGGTAACAAAAATGATGCAGGAAGAGGCGGCAAAACCCCGTCAGCCCAAGCATGTTGTTTTTATGCGCTTTGCGGGAATGGCGGCGGCAGTCTGCATGGTTGCTGTTGGCGCTGGTGCGCTTTACGGTACTCCTAAAATGGCAACCGAAACGGCTGCAGGTGACAGTGCGGCGGTTGAAGAAGCAGCGCTTTTTGATGCACAGAAATCTGATGATGCTGAAAATGAGGCAAGTCGGTCTTTTGAAACAACTGCAGCCACAATGCCTGTAGTTATGGATACAGAATCCCCTGTGGACGAGGCAGCGGAAGAAATTGTTACAGAAAAATCTGCAGAAGAAACCACAGCGGAGATATTGAAGGAAGAAACAGTTGAATATATTGCGGCGGAGGAAACTACTTCTGTAATAGAAGAAAGTGTTGTAACAGAAGAAACTACTGATACAGAAGAAACAACACCTGCTGTTGAAGAGTCCCCTGTCCCCAAAACCATTACAGGCGGAGAGGCATTGTATCAAGGAGTTGAATACAGCCTGACTGACGGTGAACTTGCGGAGCTTGACGGAATTGTCAGCAAATATATAGCTGAAAACCCTCACCGTAAAATTAACAGAGCATTAACTGACGAAGAAACTGAGCAGTGCAGAAAGAGCGGACTTTCACTTACCCTTATCTATGATGACGGCAGTGAGGTCAGCATTTACGCTGATGACGAAAACGCATATATTTGTGCTGAGGACACCTATCAGTTAGGCTCCAACGTACATACGCAGATTATTTCTTATGCGGAAATGATAAAAATAAAGAAAATGTTCGGATTTTAAATAAAGCAGGGCGGCAACACAGGTTGCTGCCTGTCAGTTTGTCTATAAACTCATACAATGATGTAAAAATGATGAATAATGAATGATGAATGATTATGGTGTCCGTCTTTGACGGACGGATTAAAAATTAGTTTTAAAAAGACGTAAACAGAAAATGCTTTATTTAAATCCATCGGCAAAGCCGATACCAAAATTTTTCATCATTAATCATTAATCATTCATCTAACAGACTTTATCAATAATCAAAGGGCGGCAACACAGGTTGCTGCCTGTTTTATTTTAAAAAATTGTTAAGAAATAATCAAAAAAATCTCATAAAAAGCTAAAGTTTTGATGAACGCTGACGATATAACAAATGTATCATAGTATAATAATATCTGTAATTTTAAAGAAAAAGGAGCTGACAGTATGGAAATAAAGAATTTACAGAGCAGTATGATAAACGCGTATAAGAAAACTGCACGTGTTAACGCTCCCAAGAAGTCTGATTCTACTTCAAAAAGCGCTGTTAAAACTGACAGAGTTGAGTTTGATTTCGGAAGATATCTTGAGGCAGCAAAGGCTGACGCAGCAGCAAGAACTGACGCAGCGGCAACAGCAGACCGCCTGAACGCACTGAAAGAGGCGTATGCAGGAGATAATTGTCCCGTTTCCGCAGAGGAAACCGCAGCAGCATTTTTAGCATAATTCTTTTTAAGGGAGGTTTGGGAAATGACGGTTGAAACCGCAAAGGCTGTAATAAGATACATGGAAAAATATAACAGACATTTTGAGGAGCTGGAAACCTTCGTTTCCGAAAAGAAGGCAAAGGTTATTGCCGATGACCTCGTTTGGCTTTTGGATTCTCTTGTGAGAGAACAAAAGCTGGTTATGGCAGGAAACGATTTAGAAGTGAAAAGACTTGCGCTTTTTGAGGAACTGGGCATTTCGGGAAAGAAGGCTAGTCAGCTTATCTCCGAATGTCCTGAGGAATTCAAGGCAAAGCTGACCCTTGAATGTACATCAATGGAAAGACATATAGACCTCATTAAGCGTCTGAATGCAGATATTATTGAGATTATAGAACGCAAACTCTCCATTCAGGAGAAAGCAGCAAATCAGCCCCACTCCACAATGGATACCTACACAGGTAAGGGTGTTAAAGTCAGAAAACATAATACCTCAGGCGGATTTTTCGGCGAGGTTTGAATAGTCGAGGCGGTAATAACCGTTTCAACAAAGCCGTTCACCTGCTACCGCTGAGGTTACGGCTTTAGGATAAAGGAGATTATACCAATGCGCTCATCATTTTTAGGCTTTGAAGTTTCAAAGCGAACAATACAGTTGGCACAGAAGGCTCTTGATATTACAGGAAACAACCTTGCCAACGTACATACCGAAGGTTATACAAGACAGAGAGTTGATATTTCCTCTCTTTATCTGAATAAATATGCAAACTGGCAGACCAAGACATCGAGAATGTACCTTGCAGGACAGGGTGCAACCGCTTTCGGTGTAAATCAGGTACGTGACGCATATATCGACAAGCGTTATCGTGAGTCTGCATGTTTTGTTGCTGAGTACAGCACAAGCGCTGACATACTCAAGGAAGTTGAAACAACCCTTGATAATATCGTCAGCGACGGTTTACCCGCATATATAGATACCTTCACAGACGCACTCAAAAAATACGCAGAGCAGCCTGACAGTGAGGAACTTGCAAGTATCGTGCGTAATGAGGCTTATAACATTACAAACCTTCTCCACTCCTATGAAACAGATTTCAAGGAAATGAAGGAATCCAACCTAGAGGCGCTCCAGAACACAATTGACGCTACCAACCGTATCATCAAGGATATAGTTGATTTCAACAAGAAAATTGTTAAAGAATACTCCGTAATGGCAACCAATAAGTTAGGCGAGGGTGAATCTGTTACTGCAGGTTACGGCCCTAACGAAATGCTTGACGCAAGAAACCTGCTTATTGACGAACTTGCCTATATGGGTAACATCACCGTTTACGATAACGCAGACGGCTCTGTAAGAATCCTTATGGACGGTGTTGAAATTATCAACGGTGAAAAATACGAGCAGATTTACATGAGAAGTAGCACCAAGAATGTTGACCAAGAGGAATATTCCTCAGAACTTCTCCGTGACTATTATGCTTATGACGCAGCAGTTTTACGCTGGACATCAGGTGAAACTCTTGACCCTACATCGGGTGAGCTTAAGTCCTACCTTAATGTACTCAACGGAAACGGCGTGTACAACACAGGTTATCAGAACGACAGCTACGGTATTCCTTACTACGAATCCACAATCGACGCTTTTGCAAATGACTTTGCAAACTTCTTGAACTACCTTAACGGTGCAGTTGATGAAAACGGCACACTGGTTGACGAGGACAGACTTCTCTTCTGTACAAAGGCATATAATGAAGGTACAGAGGAATTTGGCGACCACACCATGACAGCAAGTACAATCCGTATTGCCAACACATGGATGGAAAACGCAACCATGTTAGGTGAAGTCAGAACGGATAAGGTTGAAAGCCTTAATGTTGATTTAGCTCAGTTCGGAAACGGCATAGAATACAACATGGCAATTTCTGTCGGCGACAAGACTGAAAGAATTACTTTTGAGGGCGGCTTAAACGACAAGAAAACCCTTGATAATATCAACGCAGCACTCCGTGCAGCTTTTGGCGAAAACGACAAGGGTGTAGCTAATGTTTATCTTGACGATACAGGCAGTGTTGTAGCAGGAGCAGAAAGAAACATCAACATCACCGGTGTAAGAACAACCACCAACTACGTTTGGGACCTTAGCATGGACGGTAATCACATTAACGAAATCGTGGTTGCTCTCAATTCAAAGCCTATCGCTTTCGGCGGTAAGGGTGACTATGAGGGTACAATTTATGATTACCTCTTGTTTATAAACAACCGTCTTGCACAGGATATTGCCTACAATGAGGCACAGTATGAATCAGCTTACGATACAACAAACGCACTTCTCGACAGCCGTGACGCAGTTTCAGGCGTCAGCTCAGATGAAGAGGGTATCAATATGCTGACATATCAGAACTGGTACAGCGCAAGTTCACGTATGATGACAACCCTTGACGACTGTCTTGACAAATTAATAAACAGCACCGGCAGAGTCGGTCTTTAATGATTAAGGAGATAATCCAATGAGAATAGCAGGTGGAACAATCCGCAGAAACTTTCTGAAAAATTATGAAATGAACAGCACAGCTAAGTTTGAGTCCGAGCAGAAGATTCAGACCGGCAGACAGTATCAACGTGCAAGTGAAAGCCCCATAAATGCTGCAAAGGCACTGCGCGTAAGAAAAACTCTTGCTGAGCTTGAAACACAGAAGGCAAACCTTCAGTCCGCAGACTCTATCTATCAGGTTGCGGAAAGCTCACTGCTTACCATTTCTGAAATTATTCAGAACACTTACGAAAAGCTGGTTGAAGGTGCGCACGGCACACGTAATCAGAACGATATGGATATTATCGCAACCGAAATTGAGCAGTACGCAGAAGAAATGGTGCAGATGCTTAACGTTGACGTTGCTGACCGTAAGATTTTCGGCGGTGTAAATAATACAACAAATGCTTTTGAAATAAAAGGAAATCCCGGCGGACAGTTTGTAACCTACAACGGCATTCCTGTAAATGCCTCTTCCGACCCCTTTTCCTTCCCACAGAGCCAAATGTCCTATCTTGATATCGGTATCGGTATGGATATGGATAACGCTACAGGCAGAATTGACGACCAGACAGCCCTTCCTATTACCTTTAACGGTGTGGATTGTACAGGCTGCGGTGTTACACAGAGAACAGTTCAGCTTAATCTTGGAAACATAATCCCCACACAGCCTTATAAGCTTGATGTCAGCGTGGGAACAAACAAGCAGCAGATTGAATTCAACGGCGGTAACACCATTGAAGAAACAATTTATAATATCAATCAGGCATTGTCCGAAAAGTTTATGGTAACACCTCAGGTTGATAGTGACGGTAACATTCTTTACATTGAAAACATGGAGGGTTATGAGGGCACAGCCTTAAAACCTTACGTTGACCCTGTTATCACTAACGACGTACAGCTTGACCTTGCGGCTATGCAGCCCGGTGAGTATTACTCCCTTGAGGTTACCAGCAGCGGTCTTACAAGAGTAATTGAATTTGAGGGTTCGGACAATATTAATACAACCCTTGACAATATCCGTAATTCACTTGATGAAAAGTTCGGTGAATTGGCGCCCAATATCCACAGCAACGGTATTTTTGTGGACGATAACGGCGGTGTTTGTACAGTAACCAACGCAAACGAGGGTTATGCAAGTGCTGAAAGCATTATCGACGGCAATAAATTCGACCTTAACGCTGTAGCAGAGGGAGAAACCTACGCAATTAACCTTAACGGTGTAAAGGTAACCTTTGAGGGTGGCGCAGACATTACCGAAACTGTTGAAAATATCAACAATGCTATGAAATCAGGTCTTTCTTTCGGTAACTCCAACGTACCGCGTATTGAAAACGAAACAGGTATTATCATTCACGATAACCCCGAAGAGGTTATTTACGTAACAAACTCTGAAACAGACGGCAATCAGGTTGAATACAGCGAACACGGCGGCTATTCAAAGAACATTATCCAGCTCCTTCTTGACAGTGCAAAGACTCTGCGTGAGGGCGACCAGGATTTAGTTGCAAGATACGCTGACCTTATCTACGCTGCACAGGCTCCCTTGTCAGTAACAATCGCTGAGCTTGGTACAAACGATAAGTTTATTGAATTTAACGAAAACAGAATTGACAATATCGTTCTTAATCTTGACGACAAGCAGAACGACCTTGAAATCACCGATATACCCACTGAAATCACCACTTATAAGGTGCTTGAAACTGTTTATAACGCAACACTTCAGATGGGTGCACAGATGATTCCCATGTCAATCTTCAACTACATTAACTAAGCTGACTCAGGCTGACGGAACAGCCACAAATTAAAGGAAAGGAATGGTCCTGTATGATTCAGCATAACTTACTTGATATTACAACCGTACCGATTAAGGTTGAGATTAACATTACAAAGGGCGAGTTTACAAATCCCCGTGTAAATAATCCCGACAAGGCTTTCAAAATGGATATAAACACCACAAACGGAAAGCTGCAGATTAAATCGGAACCACAGAAAATCAATATCGACACCTATGCGGCACGTTCAAGCATGGGTTATGGACAGTACAATAACGCTGACCTTATAAAGCATGAGGCACAGAAGGGCATCAGAATTGCCTATGAGGGCGTTGCACGTATAGCAAGTGAAGGAAACCAACTTGCAAGAGGTGCAAAAGCTTCTGAAATTGCCGCACAGAACAGCCGTGCAGGTCAGACAATCCAGACAATTATGGAATTTCTCCCCAAGACGGGCGCAGACATCACCTTCGACGAGGGCACACTTAATATCAACTATGAAGTCGGTGACGTGAATATTGACTGGGAAAACGTAATGGCAATGCCTTTTGAGTTTACTCCCGGCAAGGTTGAATTTACCGTTTCTCAGCTACCAAGCGTAGAAATTGAGTACTTAGGCGGCCCGATTTATGTGCCTAAAAGCTCCGACCCCAACTATCAGCCAACTCTTGACACAAGAGGATAACGCAGGAAAGGAATAAAGCTATGATAAAGATAAATTCACGTGATTTCGGCGAAACTGAGGTTGCTGAAAACGCGGTATTCGATTTTCCCAACGGGCTTTTCGCCTTTGAAGAGGACAGAAAGTTTGCATTACTTTCTCCGCTGGGCGAGGACACGTACCCCATGTGGCTCCAGTCCACCGAGCGTAAGGAATTATGCTTTATCGTGTTTGACCCTTCTCTTATAGATGAAAGCTACAATGTTATTTTAAATGAAAGCGAAAAGAAGATTCTGGGCGTTAAAGAGGGCGATGAAATCCGCTGCCTTGCAATTGCAAAGGTACCTGAGGATTTCCGCAAGACAACGGTTAATATGAAGTCCCCCATTGTTATAAACCCTAAGAAAAATGCAGCACTTCAGGTTATTCTTCCGCTGGATTATCCTTTCCGTCACCCCATTTATGAAAGCGGGGAGGTGGAATAATGCTTGTAGTAACACGTAAAACAGAGGAGAGCATTATTATCGCCGATAATATTGAAATAGTAGTTTTAGAAGTAGCGAAGGACCGCGTAAAACTTGGAATTACTGCTCCTAAGAATGTAAAAATTATAAGAAATGAGCTGAGAAATGCACAGGACGCTAACCTTGATTCATCACAGGCAGTTTCCAGAGCAGCAATCGACGCAATGTTAAACCTGAAAAAGAGCAAGGAAGGTGACTAATTATGGCAGAACCTATTAGAATGAGCGGTATGAATTCAGGTCTTGATACTGAATCTATTATTAACGCATTAACCGCTAACAGTAAGCTTAAAATCACAAAGCAGGAACGTCAGCTTTTGAAATACAAGGCTACACAGGACGCTTACCGTGATGTTATATCCAAAATGCAGAACATTCAGAAAAAGTATTTCGACATTCTTAACAAGAAAACTAACCTGAAGGGTTCTACAATGTGGAGTCAGTTCGCCTCTAAAACATTTGTTGGTGGCGAAGAGAAGAAGATTGCAGGATTAAATGTTGCAACCTCTATCAACTCTGTAGCAGCAAACTACAAGGTTAAGATAAACAACACCGCTACTCAGTCAAAGCTCAAGGGTACTTCCTTAAGCAGCGGCGCAAAGCTGGATATGACACAGTTTTCCGACGGCGGCAGCTACGGTATGACTGTTACAGTGGGCGACACTACAAAGAATATCTCTTTTGAGGGCGGCGCAAGTGATGATGAAACCCTCAGCAACATCAACGAGGCTCTTTCTGAGGCATTCGGCGAAAGCAACGCATCTTCTGCTGTAAACGGCTCTGAACAGGGTATGGTATATGTTGACGGCAGCGGTAAGTTTGTTTCCCGTGCAGGTAAGGGCATTACCGTTTCAGGCGTTGGCACAATGGAATCTACCGCAAGTCTTGATTTATCAGATATAAAGTCAGGTAACAACAGCATTTCCGTTCGTGTTGGCAGTGAAGTAATCAATCTTTCTTTCCAGACAATCGAAGACGGTTATTTTGATGAAATTTTTGACGAAAACGGCGAAATCAAGGAAAATCTGACAACCGAACAGAAGGCAAAGGCTGACCTTTACGAACAGGTAAAGGAAGACTATGTCGAAATGAAGAAGTACGAGGAGTACGAGGCTTGGAAAGCTACTGCTACAGATGAAGACAAGGCACAGTTAAAGGCTGACGCTTTCGCAAAGGCATCAGAGGCTCAGAAGGAAAAGTACCTTGAAAAATACCTTAATCAGGAATATAAGGACTATGCTCTTGAAAAGGGTGAAAATGTAGAGAGCTTTGACGACTGGAAGGCTGCAAACTATGCCGAAGAAGAAGGAAACGCTCTTTATGACGGTTTCTGCGACTATTACTATGATAAGACAGAGCTTACAGACGAGCAGATTGCTGAGCGTGACACAAAGGTTAATGACTACTTACAGGCTGAATATACCAAATACACAGAAGGCGGCGGCACAGACGATTATGACACCTGGAAGGCAGGGGTTATGGCTGATACCGAAGGTGATGTGTACAAGGGCTATCAGGAAGTATATGACAGCGTAAAACCTGAAGAGGGCTATGAACTGGACGAAGAAATGTGGGGAACTCTTACCTACAACGAATACGAATCCTTTAAAGAATTAAAGGGCAACGTAACTGCTGAAAGTGTAGAGGAAAATCTCACAAATGAAGATATTGTTGCTCATTACAATCAGACCTCTCTTAACAACAGCATTGGCGCTGCTGAAACAGAAAGCGGCATCAAGCTCTCTGTAGAGGTTAACGGCGACACCGCAACAATCACTGCTGCTGACAAGGACGGCAACGCTAAGGAAGTTTCTGTTACAGCGGCACTTGGCAGCACAAATAACTTCGGTGCAGTTGAGGCAAAGAACTCTATTTCTCAGATTTCCAACTCCACTCTCCTTTCCGATATGGGACTTACCGCTGATGAAAACGGCAACTATAACTTTACAATCAACGGTGTTGACTTCTCATTCAAGGGCGACACAAACGTTAAGGATATGATGAGAAGTGTTAATGCCTCTGACGCAGGAGTTAAACTTTCTTATTCATCTCTTGAAAACTCATTCACAATCACTTCCAGCGACTATGGTGTAAACAGCAAGATTGAGCTTTCCGACGGCGGCGAGGGACTTCTCTCCGCAATGGGACTTACAGCAGGTGCCGAATATACACAGGGTAAAAACCTTGAGGTTGAAATCAACGGTCAGGTGCTTGAAAGCGACAGCAACACTATTGAGGCTGACGGCACAACCTTTACCTTTACAGGTGTTGAGGCAGGTACAGAATTTGACGTTGAGGTTTCAAAGGACAATTCTGCAATCGCTGATACAGTAAAGAGCTTTGTTGAAGATTACAACAAGCTTATTGAAGAGGTTTACAAGTATCTGGAAGAAGAACCTGACGAGGATTACTACTTCCTTGCAGACCAGGATAAGGAAGACCTTGCTCTTTCTGAAAAGCAGGAAGAACAGTGGGAAGAAAAGGCAAAGAAGGGTCTTTTATATCACGATAACACAATCAGTTCCGTTATGTCCAAGCTGAGAGTTTCCCTTATGGGTGGCATCAAGGCGGCTGACGGCTCTGTAATCAGCCTTTCTTCTATCGGCATCAAGACTTCCTCTGACTATCAGGAACACGGCAAACTTATTCTTGACGAGGACGCTTTAAATGCGGCAATCGAAGAATACGGTGACGATATTTCCAAGCTTTTCAGTGACGAAGAAACCGGCGTAATGAAAAAGTTTGACGAGGCACTTGAAAGCGCAATCGGAACTACCGGCGATAAGGGTACACTTATAAACAAGGCAGGTCTTGCTACAGGCTCAAGCGCAACAGATAACTTCATCTATGACCAGATGAAACGTATTACTTCCAAGATTTCACGTCTTGAGTCAAGATATGAGAATGAACAGAACAGATTGTGGAAGAAATATTCCGCAATGGAAAGTATGTTGGCACAGCTCAACAGTCAGCAGTCCTCTTTCTCTTCATATTTCTCATATTAATTAAAGTAATCAGGGAAAGGATTCAGAGAAATGAACAACGCATATTCTGCTTATAAAAAACAGTCAATTTCCACATTAACACCTATAGAAATTGTAGTAAAGCTTTATGACGAGGCAGAAAAGCAGATTAATATAGCTATCGTTTCTATCGAAGCGAAGAATTACGAGGCAGCAAATAAGTGTCTGCAGAAATCACAGGATATAGTCAACGCATTACGCTCTGTGCTGGATATGAGTATTCCGATTTCCTCACAGCTTGACGCTCTTTATGATTTCTTTAACAGACAGCTTATTACTGCAAATGTAAAAAAGGATACGGAAATTTTACGCACTCTTCTCCCCATGTTGGCAGAGCTTAAGGACGCGTTTGCACAGATTTCCGCAATGCCTAAAAGTCAGGTAGGTTAAGACGGGATTCCGCCGTGCAGAAATGTGCGGCGGAATATTTGTAATATGAAAGACGAGGTTTGTATGACTGAACAGGTTAAAGATGAAATTATCGCAAAAATCGGCGAGGCAGAGGGTATAATTAAAGAATATACCGCAAAAACTAATGACATACTTAACACGGATATTGACGAAACTTTAGAGGATATTTTAGCAGAGAGAGCAATGTGTCTTGAAAAGCTTGACCTTATAACAAGCGAGATTGACGAGATTGCCGCAAAATTCTGCGACGAAACAGAGAGAAAATATATCGAAAATTCTCTTCATAATAAGCACCTGCCCTTAGGCTTATCCACCGAGATAAAGGAAATCCGCCGTGCTGCCGTTAAAATGCACTCCCTTTTCACAGAGGCAGTTGAAAAGGACGCTTTAGCAGCAAAGAGGGTTGACGCAAGGGTAAAGGAATTACGTGCAGGTCTTGAGGATTTGCAGGACGACAAGCGTAAGATTGATTTTTACGCACACAATAAGATAGGAGTAAATAAGGGCAGCTCTTTCAATACAAAGTTATAAGCCCGAAAAAATATGTATATAGATAGCCACATTCACGCATTCGCAGACAGTATAGCAGAAAAAGCAGTAAGTAAGCTGCAGCAGATTGCACAGATTGAGCCACAGACAGACGGCACTATAAAGGGAGCAGAAAGACTGCTGGAAAAGTGCGGCATTGATTACGGGGTACTACTTCCGGTTGCCACAAAGCCCACACAGCAGACTACCATAAATAACTGGGCAAAGGCAGAGTATAAGGGTAGATTTATCTCTTTCGGTACTGTACACCCTGCCGCAGAGGACGTTGTAGATGAAATTACAAGAATTAAGGAGCTTGGGTTAAAAGGGGTCAAGCTGCACAACGATTATCAGGGCGTTTTTATCTTTGATGAAATGTGTCAGCCGATTTATAAGCGTTGTGAGGAGCTGGGACTTCCTGTAGTTTTCCACATGGGACGTGACCCTGTTTCCCCTGATGTTCACCGTGCAATGCCTTATGACCTGCTGGAGCTCCACGAAAACTTCCCTAAGCTGAAAATAATCGGCGCACACATGGGCGGAGTTTACGCTTGGGAATCGGTTTATCACTATATTGCGGGAGTGGAAAATATATGGCTTGACACCGCATTTACCGCTGACCTTATCGACAGGAAATTATTCGGTGAGATTGTAAAAAAGCATGGTGCAGACCGTATCCTTTACGGCAGTGACCTGCCATGGAGCCACCCCGACAAGGAAAAACAGCTTGTGGCAGAGCTTGATATTTCCGACAGCGACAAGGAAAAAATCTACTGGAAAAATGCGGTAGAGTTAATGGGGCTGGATATTTGATTTGATGAATGATGAATAACGAATGATGAAGGATTGTTGTACCGCCTTTGGCGGTGGATTTAAAATGTAGGGGAGCGCATTGCGCTCCCGATTTAATCAACCACATTTATAAGTAGAGGAGACCTGCGGTCTCCTGTGAAAAGTTTTTATGAGGTGACTGTTCAATTCTTCGTTGCCTTTGCATTTATGAGGTTTTATGAAAACAATTGCACACATACATAACGATTTTAATGAAAAATTCGGGATACCAAGACAGAGCGGACTTGTACCGCTGGTATCCCGTATTGTTTTTGAAAAGGAATACCGTGTAAAAGAGGCATTCAGAGGGCTGGAGGGATTTTCTCACCTATGGCTGATATGGGAGTTTTCTAAGGCAAAGCGTGAAAACTGGTCCCCCACCGTAAGACCGCCCCGCTTAGGCGGTAATACCCGTATGGGTGTTTTCGCAACCCGCTCACCTTTTCGCCCTAACCCTATAGGTTTATCTTCTGTAAAGCTGTTGAAAATTGACCTTGAGTGCGAAGAGGGACCTGTGCTGTATGTTGAGGGGGCGGATATTATGGACGGCACCCCCATTCTTGATGTAAAGCCCTATCTTTCTTATACCGACTCACACCCTGACGCACTGGGTGGTTTTGCCCTTACGTCAAAAGAGGCAGTTATGAAGGTTGTTGCAGCGGATAGGGTGAAAAATCTGCTCCCGCCTGAAAAATTAAAGGATATCATAGCTATTTTAGAGCAGGACCCCCGCCCACAATATCAGGAAGAGGGAAGGGAATATACAATGGCATTCGGCGGATATGACGTTACCTTTACCGCCGAAAAGGACACTATAATAATAACAGATATAAAGGAAATGTAGGAAATGGAAAAGAAAAAATTTGAAATTACATCATTCGTATTACATATTTTCGCAATGGCGACAATGCTTTTAGACCATATTTACCATTCGGGCCTGGTAAATATAACCTGGTTTACCTGTGTGGGCAGACTTGCCTTCCCCATATTTGCATTTATGATTGCAGAGGGCTTTCACTACACCAAAAGCCGTAAGAAATATGCGCTGAGAATGCTTATTTTTGCGATTATTACGGAAATTCCCTTTAATCTTGTGGTTTCGGGTAATTTATTCTATATCTCTCATCAGAATGTAATGTGGACATTTTTAATTTCAATACTGCTTTTGTGCCTGTTTGAAAAGATAAAGCAGGAAAAGAGCGCTATTATGCGGTTTTTTGCTTATCTCATGATTACTGTGCTGTTTTCGGTGGTTGCGATACTGGGAATGGTGGACTATAACGCAATCGGCATACTTACCGTTGCACTTTTCCACTTCACACGTACAGAAAAAGAGGATAAGACCTCAAAAAAGGTTATTTGCTACGGGGTACAGCTTGTTGTTATGTGTATGCTGAATGTAATGATAACCACCTCACCTGAATACGCACTGCCCTTAAGTGGCAATTTATACCTGAGTATGCAGAGCTTTGCGGTATTGGCACTGCCTCTGATATGGCTTTATAATGGTAAGCAGGGGTACTATAATAAATATATAAAATGGGGATATTACCTTTTCTACCCTGTTCATTGCCTAGTGCTGGGAATACTTGTAAAAGTATTTTAACATTGACAAAAGGTGATAAACGTGGTACAATAAACTTTACAGCCGGAAGTCCGTTTTGTACTCGGACTTTTAAGAACACGGCTGAAAAAATAAACCGAAAGGATGGTATGATTTATGAAAATCACATTAAAGGGCGATGTAATCAAAGAATTCAATAATGGAATGACCGCATACGACATCGCTAAGGAAATCAGCGGCGGCCTTGCAAGAGCTGCCTGTGCGGCAAGAATAAACGGTAAGGTGTGTGATTTACGAACTACCATCACTGAGGATTGTTCGCTTGACATTCTCACCTTCGACGACGAGGACGGAAAGAAGGCATTCCGCCATACTGCCTCTCATATTTTAGCTCAGGCAGTAAAAAGACTTTTCCCCTCTGCAAAACTTGCTATCGGTCCTGCAATCGACAATGGCTTTTACTATGATTTTGACGTAGAAAAGGCATTCTCTCCTGAGGATTTGGCAAAAATTGAGGCAGAGATGAAGAAAATCGTCAAGGAAGGTATTGCATTAGAACAGTACGAGCTTTCCCCTGCGGAGGCTATTGAATATTTAAAGGGTATCGGCGAGGATTATAAGGTTGAGCTTTGTGAAGAACACGCAGGAAAGAATGAACCTATTTCTTTCTACAAGCAGGGCGACTTTACAGACCTTTGCGCAGGTCCTCACCTTATGAATACCGCATCAATAAAGGCATTCAAGCTGACAAACTGTACAGGTGCCTACTGGAGAGGCGACTCTAAGGGCAAACAGCTTTGCCGTGTTTATGGTACAGCATTCCCTAAGGCAAGTGAGCTTGAGGAATATTTAAAGCAGGTTGAAGAGGCTAAGAGCCGTGACCACAACAAGATTGGCCGTGAGCTTGAATACTTCACAACTGTTGATTATATCGGTCAGGGTCTTCCTATCCTTCTTCCTAAGGGTGCAAAGACAATTCAGACTTTACAGCGCTGGGTTGAAGATGAGGAATACAGAAGAGGCTATATTCTCACAAAAACTCCCTTTATGGCAAAGCGTGATTTATATAAAATTTCAGGTCACTGGGACCACTACCGTGACGGTATGTTTATTTTAGGCGACCCTGATGATGAAACAAAGGAATGCTTTGCGCTCCGTCCTATGACTTGCCCCTTCCAGTATCAGGTATTTTTAAACAGACAGCGTTCTTACCGTGACCTTCCTATGCGTCTTGGTGAAACCTCAACTCTTTTCAGAAATGAGGACAGCGGTGAAATGCACGGTCTTATCCGTGTACGTCAGTTCACAATCTCCGAAGGACATTTAATTCTCCGTCCTGAACAGCTTGAGGAAGAATTCAAGGGCTGTCTTGAACTTGCTAAGTATGTTCTTGATACAGTAGGTATGCTTGATGACTGCACCTTCCGTTTCTCTCAGTGGGACCCCGAAAACCCCAAGAACAAGTACGAAGGTACTGCTGAACAGTGGGAAACAGCACAGGCTACAATGAAGAAAATCCTTGACAATTTAGGTGTTGAATACACAGTTGGTATTGACGAGGCGGCATTCTACGGTCCTAAGCTTGACATTCAGTACAAGAACGTATTCGGCAAGGAAGATACTATTGTTACAATTCAGATTGATATGCTCCTTGCAGAAAAGTTCGGTATGGAATATGTTGATGTAGACGGCACAAAGAAAAACCCCTATATTATCCACCGTACAAGTCTTGGTTGCTACGAAAGAACACTTGCATATCTTCTTGAAAAGTACGCAGGGGCACTTCCTTTATGGATGGCACCCGAGCAGGTACGTATTCTCCCCATTACTGACAGAGCTAAGGAATACGGCGAAAGCATTTCCGCTAAGCTTGAGCAGATGGGTATTCGTACATCTGTTGATAACAGAAGTGAAAAAATCGGTTGGAAAATCCGTCAGGCACAGCTTGAAAAGGTACCCTACTTCTTCATCATCGGTGATAAGGAAGTTGAGGAAAATACAGTTGCACTTCGTTCAAGAAAAGAGGGCGATTTAGGTGCGTCACCTCTTGATGAAGTAATCACAAGAATTGTAATGGAAAACGCAAACAAAACACGTTAACTCAGCAAGGCTCCGGCATATACAAAAATGTCGGAGCCTTTATGTTAAGGAGGAGCTATGAAAAAGATATTTTCGGTAATTCTGTCTATCACCCTTATGCTGACTATGTTCAGTATAGACGTTTCCGCCGCAAAGTACACTGTAAATGCGAAAAAAGTCTATAATAACGGCTATACATACGTTACCCTGACACCTTCAACAGGTACGGTTTACTACACTACTGACGGCACAAAGCCTGACAGCAGTGACAAGAAATATACAAAAAAGCTGAAATTCACTAAGCCCACAAAGCTGAGAATGACCATTTACAAAAACGGCAAGGCAGTAAAAAGCCTTTCTACAAAGATTGACGTAAGAGTAAAGGCACCTTCAGTTAAAACTACAAAGGCAGGTAATAACCGTTATCAGCTTACCTTCTCTACCGTTAAGGGAGCGGATATTTACTACACCATTAACGGCACCACCCCTACAACAAGCAATGGCAAAAAGCTGAACACTACCACAATGTCAATCACCGTTGAGGGCGGTACAAAGGTAAGGGCAATTGCGGTAAAGAGCGGTTGGAAAAAATCTAAGGTTGTATCAGTAAAAACCAAAAAGTCATCATCATCTTCTTCAACAAGTAAGACTAAGGAAACCGAAACCTTTACACAAGATGAATTTGAGGCAGAGGTACTTCGTCTTGTAAACGTAGAGCGTAAAAAGGCAGGTCTTTCTGAATTCACCACAACAGAGGCGCTCAACAAGGCGGCAAATGACCGTGCTAAGGAACTGACAAAGCATTTTGGCCATGACCGTCCTGACGGAAGGAGCTGTTTCACCGTTCTTGATGAGTACAACATACCAAGCGGTTGGGCAGGAGAAAATATTGCCGCAGGTCAAAAAACACCCGAAGAGGTTGTAGACGACTGGATGAATTCAAAGGGCCACAGAGAGAATATCCTTAACCCGAATTTCAAGAAAATGGGTGTGGGATATTATAAAAAGGACGGCGGTTATAAGCATTACTGGGTACAGCTTTTCACAAGCTGATAAACTTTATATTATGGCATAAATTCTAGGGGCAACAATCTGTCGCCCGAATAAAAGCAGCAGTTGCAAAACTGCTGCTCAGACTGTCGATAAACCCTACTTTTAAGTAGTGAGGAGCTTTCACAAGTATTTGGGGCTGCCGCCCCTTGCCCCCGCCAAGCCTTTTGGAAAAAGGCTTGACCGAAAACTTTTAGATTT
>JAZUOE010000194.1:0-13451 GCA_045604505.1 Ruminiclostridium sp.
TAATCCTATTATGCCTTTGTATTTTATTATTGAAGCTATCGAATGAAAAACAAAGGAAATTAAGCCGGCATAGTAACAAAAGTCAAAGCGTTCCGGCATATTTGAAGGATTGCAGGTTAGAAGTAAACTGAATATAAGTATTGCTGTAAACAAAGGATACAGCATAAGTTTATCAAAAAGCTTAAATTCGATTTTTTTATCAATCCGTTTTAGAATAAAAATGTTTATAATCGCCATTAGCATCGAACCTCCGCCAATGGCGGTTAGCAAAGCATCTGTTTTCATCATGATAAATCTCCTTATAAACAGCATTTCGGGAACTTGCGGCAACGTTCTTATCTCCAATAATTATTTTTATAGTATCTGGGAGACAGCAAGAAATCAGCAGTAGCATAAGCTGATGCGAAGGCTTTCGAAAGCTCTTCTGCATTTGCATTGAAAAAATCAAAATCGAAATTGTTGAAGGGCGTTTTCATAAAGGAGTTATTCTGTATCTTAAGATTATTACCGAGCTCGACGTTTTTAAGCTCAGAGCAAAAACTGAATGAATAGTCTTCCAGAACAGCATTGTCATTAAAAATAATATTATCAAGGTGTTCACAACAAGAAAATGCACTGCGACCGATTCTGATAACCCTTGAAAGATCTATTTTCTGAAGTTTAGAACAACGCTCGAATGTGTGATCCCCGATATATTTGACTGAATCAGGTAATTTAACCTCTGTCAGATTCTGAACGTTGAAAAAGGCGCATTCAGATATTTCGCTTGTGCCGTCAGGAACCGAGTAAAGGCCATCGGGTTTCGCCGGAGGATAGATAAGCAATTTTTCGCCGCTCTTATTGAATAAAACGCCGTCCACACTTTTGTAATAAGGGTTGTTTGGATCAACCTCTATTCTTTCAAGAGCAAAACAGAATTTAACCTTTTCAGGGGAGAACTCTTTGCATTCACTACCAATAGTAATTTTCTTGAGGCTTGTGCAGTTAAATAGAGCTGAGTCCTCTACTAATATAGCGTTGCCTATATCAAGTTCGACAAGATTTAAGCATGATTCAAAAGCTGCTTCATCGATAATTTTTACAGAATCGGGTACGACAAATTTTTCTTTATTATATGCAGGCGGGGTCTTGAACAGTTTCGTGAAATCCTTGTTGTATAAAACGCCATCTTTGGTGCTGAAAGCCTTATTATAAGTGTTGGCAGTTATCTCTGACAGATATGGACAATTTGTAAACGTTGTCTTATGAATTTTGATTATATTACAGAGATCTATCTTTTCGATTTTCTCACAATTTTGAAAAACACCTCTGGTGATATGCTTTAAATCTCTAGGCATTTTTATCTCTTTAATCTTAGAGGAAGAAAATGCGTATTTTTCGATTTTAGCAACAGTGTTTGGAATCTCTATATTTTCAAAACCACACTGACAAAAACACTTGGTCTTGATCGATTTTAAGCTTTTAGGGAGTTTGATAGAAACTAAATCGCTACATATCCAGAAACATTCTTTGGGTAAAACTTCGATTTTAGTTTCAGAAAAATCTGCACTTATGAGCTGCGAGTACTGAAACGCCTGTTCGCCGATAACAGAAACAGATTTAGGGGCAGTAAGGAATTTTATTTTCGCCTGTGCAAAAGCAAAAGCCGCAATCTCGGTTACAGTAGGCGGTATCTCATAGCAATCGTTAAGTTTTCCGATGGGATAACGAATCAAGACACTTTTATCTTTGCTGAACAACACGCCGTCTTTATCAGATGAAAAATAGGGATTGTCGTCCGAAACGATGATTCTTTCGACGCATAACGGGAAGTAGAAGGCACTAGAATTATAAGAATAGATTTTCTGTAAGGTTGAGGGAAGGTGAAGTGTTTTAACTTTAGATAACATATTTGATGCCGCTATGCTATCTATAGCTTCGATTCCTTCTGCTACATATAATGCTCCGCCTAATTCAGAAAACATTTTGTGCAATCTATTTAAGATAGTATAATTAAGCACTTTCGAAGGACTCCTTATAGTCGCTTCCTTTTTAACTCCTTCAGAGTTGATTACCTTAAAAGTATAATTATTCATGATAGACCTCCTAAATAATGCGGGTTAATCTCGGTCGTCGTCGAATATGTCGCTGAAAGCATCTGAAACCATATCGGTAAACAAGTGTAATCCAAGAAGATACAATCCAATGATAGCTCCAGCGGTCAGTATAATTATGAACGCTAAAATAGCATGAACGATATAATTGATTATAGCGAACATAATTCCATATTTTCGCGCATGAACTACTATGTGTATTACACATAAAATAACATTAACTAAAACTGCAAAAAAGATGGATGATGATTCGTTTCCTGAAGCACCCATAAGGAAAATTGAACCAGCAAAAAATAATATTCCGATAGCTGGCAGTGCTATGTAAAAATTCAAAGGCTTATAAGGGTCATATTCATCGAAACATTTCGGAGCATAAAATGCTTTAACGAAAAAAGCAAATATGACGCCCACCACAATTAATGTAATTTCCATATTATAAACCTCCTGTCATTATAGAGCATTTTATAACGCATTACCCTTTGCAACGATCAACCTCATGTTCAGGTGCGGAATACTGAGCCTGAGTTTTCGTTAGATACGGCATACTTATATAAGTAATATTTGCGTCAAAACTGTCAAGCAACGCGATAATATCCTGCTTATAAGTTCCATCTTTTCCGGCATCAATAAATACAGTCTTTTCGCTAAGACTGACTTCGTAGATACCTTCGCTTGCATAAGCAAAATAGTTTTCTGCTTCATCAATTTCTTCGAAAAGATAGCAGATTTCGTTCTGTATGCTTTCACCGTTATCATTGTAGCTTTCTACACTTATGAAGGTTGCATCTATGCTTTCGGTTATTTCACCATTCGAAAAGATATTCAGTATTTCAGGATAACACTGTACGATGTAGTCGTCAGACGCAGGGTCAATTCCAGCATCTTCAAGGATTGTTGAGAAATCAGTTCCGAAAGGTTTTTCGATATTTTTGCTCTCGGTTTTATCAGCACAAGCAGGAACGGTTGCGAAAGCTGCGATGGCAGCTAATGTTGCAAGTAATCTTTTCATAAGGCATATCCTTTCTGTTATACCAGCCGACATTGTGTCGGCTGGGTTGTTGGTCTGGTCTCGTTGCGTACGTTCTCCGCTACCTCCTTTCATCTATTGCGGAGTCAGTGCGGTTTCAGGCTCATTATAAAGTGAGTCTAGCATTCAGCGACAATCTTCTTCATTGCTTTTAGCTTACAATGTTTTTTGCTATTTCCGGAAATATGGCATTAACTTTTTTGTCGTCTTTCGGACAGTTCTGCAGGCTTGTTTCTTAATGTATAAACCTCAGCTATCTCCTTTCGCTTTCTGAGGCCCATAGTTTTTCACGATGAAGGAGTGATAGTCACTTAAGAAGGATATATATTTTTTCGGGATTTGTAATTTTTTAATCTTACATATATATTTTATCGGCTATGCCATATGATACAGCTTCCTCTGCATTCATATAGCTATCTCTGTCGCAATCGGCCGTTATTTTTTCCTGACTCTGCCCCGTCATATCGGACAGAATTTTCATAAGAAGTAATTTCGTGCTGGAAATGTGATTTGCCGCACGTTCGATATCGGACGCCTGTCCGCTTATGCCTCCAAGAGGCTGATGAATCATTATTTCTGCATAAGGTGTAATATAACGTTTACCTTTTGTGCCGCATGCTGAAATAATGGAAGCCATTGATGCCGCACAACCTGTGCAAACTGTTGAAATATCACATTTGCAACGGTTCATTGCATCAACTATAGCAAGGCCTGCGGAAACACTTCCGCCAGGAGAGTTTATGTATAACCAGATATCGTCATTAGATTTTTTGTTGAGGTATTCAAGCTGAGCGATTATTGCTGATGCCGTCTGTGCATTTATCTCTGTATCAAGATAAATTTTCCTTTCTTCTTCAAATGCTGCTGAAAACAAATCATTTGAACGAACGCCCTGTTTATCCACTGAAATAATATTAGGTATCATATATTACCTTCCTTTCAAACCATTAATTCCAATCGTCATCGTTGTCTTTCTTATCTTCGTTTTCTTTAAAGCACCAATCATAGTACATAGACGGAGTAAGCGCCTTGATCTTTTTAGGACATTTATTTTCAAATCTGAATGGTTTTTTTGATGCAAATGGTTTAAGAAAATCAAATGTATCAATATCAGGAAGCGTTGCAAAATATTTCAGATTTTCACGTATAAACAGTGCTTCTTTGAAATCCCTGTCTTTTTTTAACATTTTAAGCATATCCGGCGTTACCAATGATTCGGCACCTCCGCCAATGCTTACATTCGTCGTGCCACAAAGATTGCTTATGTATGAAAGCATGTCCATATCCGAACTCTGCAGGAATATGGTGCTTTTACAGTTACCTATAATCGTTCCTGAAGAATCGGGATATGTTGTGTCGAGCTGATTCTTTGACTGGCATACAAGAAACCATCTCATATTTCGGCTTCTGCTTGCTGAAATTTTGGACTTCATATCATTTATATTGAGATTGCAGAATTCATCGCAGATATAATTAATGCGGCAGGGGGATTCCTTTTTGTTTTGATATTTTGTGCTGTAAACTTCAATTAACCTGTTATAAAAAGTATCAATAAGTATGCCTGCTATATTATCGTAAGCATCAGTTTCATCGGGCACTATAAGAAATACGAAGGTAGGCTTGTTATACATTTCGTCAAGATTAAATGTGGTGCATGACAGCATATTCATCAAATCAGTTTGCATAGTGCATTCATGAATAATAGATTGTACAGTCGACATTATACAGGACAAAGTCTTTTCAGGGTTGTTTACAACCGTTTTAAGCATATTGAACAGATTCGGGCTATCTGTAGGTTCGATGCAGTCAACTTGAATAAGCTTCTGTATCAGAATAGCAGCGCTATAATCCGCAAAAGAACTGATTGAACACATATTCACCATATCTCTGTATTCCTTGTTAAGATAACAAAAATCAAACAGAAGGGCAATCAAAGGAATCAGATATTGTCTTGCACTTAATTCCCAAAACGGATCTGCAGTGCTGCTCTGCTGTCTTTTTGATAAAGACGAAACTAATCTGGTTACCATATTCATCGCTTTGTCATGTTCGTCTTTACAATACAAATCGAAAGCAGGCTCAAGAATATTATAGCCGTCGCCTTTAAATGTCCTGAAATCAAGAAAGACAGTTTTTATCCCTTTTGATTTGAGATAATTCTGCAGCTTAGGATTTGTAGAAAGCTCACCTTTCACGTCTGTAACAAAAGCGGATTCACCGGCACCGGCAGCAAGGGCAATCAAAGGAGCAATTATACACCTTGTCTTTTTTGAACCTGTTTCTCCAAAAATAAGAGTACTCTCTGTTTCATTGTTTACAACCGCATAATCATTTTTCATATACAAGGGGATGCCGCTTTTGTGAAATCTTCCTTTACTGATATCGGTAAAACCAAATTCAGAAATGATATCATCTGCTGTTGATATTTGATTGGTTTCAGGATAGGTGTATCCGCACCAATCGCTCTGATAACTATATTTCATCATATTTTGCACTATACCTTTCTTAAGCGGTTTTCTTGCTTTCAATGTTTAACATCATATCATGTATTCTTTCACTATACTCCTCACCAAGATTTCTACAAACTATATTGATAAGGGACTGGTTGTCATCGAGGAATCGTTTCATATCGGCCAACTCAACTTTGCCGCTTATTGATTCTGATCGCATTTCGTGACACATATTGTCAATAATCGGGATTGTTTTTATATTTTTCATTTCTTCCCGCATTAACATTTCCGCTAATAAAGAAGCCGCTTCCTTGCAAATACACTGATTAACAAGATATGAAGATAATTCTTTGGTTTCTGTCAGCGTTCTGTCTATCTCCATCGTTCCATTAAGGAAGCATCTTATTTTAATGAAAATCGGAAGGGCATCTTTTTCCTTCGCGTCACTCACAGTAAATACATACCGCATTCTCATTCGCATGTCGTGAAGATATTTTAACGTGATTGTAAAATATTCTTCGTTTTCGTGACCTATCCACTCCGATACATCAATTACAGCTACTATTTTCTTACCAAATGCTGCGACTGAATTTCTTAATTTCACCTGAATTTTCTTAAGTTCTGAAAATTCCTGATATACAGGAACATAACACAACTTATGACGAATAACTGCTTTGCCTGCATTAGCGGCTCGTTCTGCGGCTGCATCGTTATCAACCGAACCGGTTATAAGAAGCGTGAAATCCTTTTTTAATGGCATAATGAAAATCCTTTCTGATACAAGGTTTGGTGTCAGTTTAGTATATCCAGCCAGCAGAACTGGCTGGATACTTATTTTTATAATGAGATCTATTAGTTATATTGTCGCGAAGTTAATCAACTACACAGAGCGATTTGTTCAGGAAGGAATCTGGCAATTCACCTATTTTTTTATTCGGAGCAGTTGTTTCAATAAAATAATATTTTTTGTAATCGTGTGTGAAATAATCGCCGTCAAATTCACCAGCTATACCAACAGCCATATGGTTGTCTGAACAAATCAGAATACTGTCATATCCCATTGAGATGAGTAGTGAGCAAAGCAGGGTACTTTTATCTTCGCAGTCACCTTGACGATCCCAAAGAGTCTGAATTGGAAATCGAGGATATTCATTAACGTTTCGAGAATCGATATCTTTTTCCGAGTCGATTGATTGAACAAAGGTGATAGCTAAATATATTTTTTCTGTTTCTGACATATTGTTCTTTTCGGCAATTGCTGTAAATTCGTTGGCGATCAGTTTTATATACTGATCATCAGTCTCATCTTCAAGATAGTCCGAAAAATTGAAGCATAATCCATTCGGATTTCTTCTTAGATGCATTCTAGTTTCACTATAATTGTATAAGTTTGCAGGTAATTCGAGATTCCATGTCCAGAGCGAGTCATTACATATCCACTGGTAGGTTGTTTTCTTGTTTTCGGTAATCGGCTTATATGAGCTTTCAGGCACATTATACACGATTTTTTCACCTATCGATGTATTATACTTGTAGATGGAACAAATTAAGAATGCAATAACGAAAGCAATCATATGTATTGCGATAAGAGATAGTGTTTTTTTCACTTTTGTAACTTTCATGGCAATATCCTTTCTTAAATAAGGTTTGATCGATTGCTTACCAGCCAACATTACTATAATGCCGACTGGGCGGTCGGGGTGATTCCTTTGCGTACGGTATCTTCGCTTCTCCTTTCAGCTTTTGCGAAGTCAGTATGGCCTTAGGCTCATTATAAATAAAGCCTAGTATTCAGTAACAATCTCCTTCATTGCACTTAGTTTACAATATTATTTGCCATTTCCGGAAATATGGCATTAACTTTTTTCTGTCGTCTTTCAGACAGTTCAACAGGCTTACCTCTTAACGTATAAACCTCAGCTATCTCCTTTCAGCTTTCTGAGGTCCATAGCTTTTCGCAGCGAAGAGAGTGGTAGTTACTTTAAAAAGAAATATTTATTTTTTTAACAGTAGACCAACCACTGTAGATTCTTTTTCCGTCAACAACCTTATAAGATCTCATTTTCACGTAATAAGTACCGCCCGAAAAGCCTTTAAGTGTCTTCTTTGTGAGTGATGATCCTTTATAGGTTTTGCACTTATACGATTCAGAACCTACACGCTTGTATGCTATCTGATATCCTGTGATATTATCATCAAGCTTGTCCCAACGGATAGTAATACGGTTGCTTTTACTGGAAAGATCCTTTATTTTGGGCTTAGAAGGTTTTACGGTAATGGTTACTTTCTTGACAGCTTTCTCATATCGAGAAGTTTCTACAGCGGTAATAGTAATTGTAGCTTTGCCTATTCCCTTGATTGTAACCTTACCATCGCTGTTTACTGTAACAACCTTGCTATTGCTGGTTTTATAAGCGAGCTTAGTTTTAGCCTTTGCATTAAGATAAAAGGCCTTGCTGTTAATGGTTTTGCTGAATGATGTTTTAGGAAGGCTTATAAACTGGCTTGTCTTACTGTAAGGTTCAATAATTACCTCGACATCAAGCTTATCCTTCGCTGTTGTATTGGTGTTTTCGCTGGTATTACTTTCATCAACATTTGCATCATTATCGCTGTTTTTATAAACATTGATAAGCACTGTCTTGGAAGCAGATTTGTAATTAGCACTTTCTGCTGCCGTTATTTTTATGGAAACAGTTCCTGAACCCTTAATGGTTACAGTACCATTTGAGGACATGGTGGCAATGTTAGTATTTGCAGATTTGTAGGAAAGCTTTGTCTTCGACTCCGCGCCAAGATTAAATGAAGGCGAATCAGCATATTTCACAAAACTGTCTTTAACTGCAATTTTTTGAGCAGCCTTTTCTACAGTTACATTGACATAAGCGGTTGTCTTTTCGTATTCATCTGTTTCAGCAGCAGTGATAAGGATTTTTGTTGTTCCTGCACCTGTAGCGGTTATAATACCTTTGCTGTTGATTTTAGCGACACTTGTATCAAGTGATTTGTAGCTGATTGCGGTCTTTGCAGATGCAAACAGCTCAAGGGTTTTACCATAAGTGAGTTTGGCGTTTTTGAAAACAGAAATGGTCTGTGTTTTCTTAGCCTCGGGAATATCGATTGTTTCTTCGGTAACAGTGGTGCTGTTATCCTCATTAACTTGATTTGTGTTTTCGTTTTCTGGAATATTGATGTTAAAATAAAGCTCGGCCCATCCTACAAAATTGGGATTTAATGTTTCGTAGTACGCCATACCAATACCTGGTTTAATATTGTTTTTGTAGGAAGTGATATAGTCGATACCTTCTTTAAGATTAACATTGGCGAAGATGAACTTAGGCTTTTTGGGCGTTCCGTCTGCGATACACTCATAGTATTCCAGTTTAACGTCATCAAAGTTGATAACTTTAGGGTATATGTCAAACAAGAGAGTTTTTGTTCCTTCGTATCGACCGATGCCTGTTATATATACACTAGCACAGCCAGCATCTATGTTGTTTTCGTAACATACGTTGAAGTCAACTCCTTTGACGAGAGTTTTGCTGCCGTATTTTACAGTGGGGGTAGGTTTATTCTCGCTGCCTGAATATGTATATTCGGTACGGCTTAATGTAACAATGCAA
Organism: Ruminiclostridium sp.; assembly: GCA_045604505.1. Lineage (GTDB taxonomy): Bacteria > Bacillota > Clostridia > Oscillospirales > Ruminococcaceae > Ruminiclostridium_E. Next base: position 9,194 of record JAZUOE010000194.1, read on the forward strand.
TCAGATATATTGGTTTTCGCAGATTCGGATTCGTTATTTCCTGAAGAATTCTGGGAGCTGTCATCGTTCGACGGTTCGTTGATGTTAAAGTACAATTCGCCCCAGCCGTAGTAGTTGATATTGGTTGCTTCTATATAAGCAATGCCGATACCCGGTTTGACGTTGTTGCTGTATTTGATGGTAAAATCCACACCTTCGACAGCTGTTGTATTGGTAATGAACTTTGGCTTCTTAGGCGCGCCGTCTGCGACACACTCATAGTATTCAAGCTCTGCACCATCAAGGATGTTTCTCATATAGATGTCGAAAAACAAAGTTTTTGTTCCTGAATAGCCGCCGATGCCTGTTATGTAGGCTTTTCCACATCCTGCATCAATGTTGTCTTCGTAACCTACGGTATAGTCGGTTTCTTTGGCGAGGGTCTTATTGCCATCCTTTATAACAACAGTCGGTTCGCATTCCTTGCCGGAATAAGTGTATTCGGTTTTGCTGAGGGTAAAGGTACATTCGGAAATATTTTTCGGTTCAGGCTTTTCTTCCTCAACTGTGCCTTCTACACTAAATTCTACGCTTGTGGAGATGTTAGTGCCTTTAAGTGTATATATTACAGAGAAAATTCCACTATTGTGAGCAGTAAGGGTTAAGCCGTTTACGGTAGCAATAGATGAATCTGACGTTGTGACATCGTAGCTGGAAGTATCCACTCCGTAGCAGAGCTGATTGAATAAATACAGTTTCGGAGCAAGAAGTTCGATTCTATCGCCTACAGAGAGACTTGCGGGCTTGTAGCGATACGGGCTTTCCATATACATATTGGAAGCATCACAGCTGATGCCTCTTACAACTGTACAGTTGGCAGGTTTGGAAGCCTGCTGAGAGTATCTGCCTGAAAACTCCTGAACCCAGACGCCATTGATGCAAGCGATGCCTACAGACTTGTATTTGTCGCTTAACATATTAGCTTTGTGATCCGGCGAGATCATCCAGCCATCCATAACTTGTGCAGCTGTTTTATATCCGGATGCTACATTTTCTCCGTGCCAAGTAGTTGTATCATGTAAGGTGTTGTATGAAGTGCCATTCGGGCGGTCGTGCGAGAAAAACAAGTTGCATTCAAAAGCTCTTGTAATCGCAACTTCCATGAGAGAAGGATTCATCGTTAGTTCATTAAGACCGGCAGCTCTTCTTTCTTTATTAAGTATTGTCAGGCATTCAAATGCTTTATCATATTCAATAGTTCCTTTAACATAAACAGTACAAAGGTCAGCTGCAAAAGAGGTTATGCCGAAGATAACTGACATAATTAATGCCAGCGTAAAAGAAGTTGCAGATTTAAAGATTTTTTTCATGATTTGCTCCTTTCAAGGTCGGGTTGGTGGATTAACTGCACATCTCATATAAACGAGATGTGCAGTTGGTTTCGGGGTTACTCTGAGTCTTCGTTTTTATCATCATTAAAGGGTATACCAAGATTGGCGGCAAGCCTGTCCACTAAGCTTTCCAGATCCTCATGGGGGTATTCCTCCTTAAGGTCGGCAAGCATGTAGGCTATTACGCTTTTGGGATCTTTTTCGCATCTGTCTATAGCTTCTTCAGCTGATATATCATTAAAAATTACTGATACAATGCCATCGCCATAGTGTTCAAACATCTTGGGATGACAATAAATGCTGTTTTTAATCATTTTCTGTGTAGGTATAACACCTTTGCAGTCGACATAGGTTTTGTAGCGTATTTCACCATCGCTCATATCGAGTTCAAAGTTTCCGTTTGGTAATCCGCGATTTGCACGACAAACAAATTCTGCCATTGTTAACATATTGTCGTCATCTGCATATATAGGGCAAACAGAATACACTGTAAATGCATCATTTTGAACATAAAGCACATAGTTGATTTTCTTGATTTTGTTATCCATTCTTAAACTGAATCTGAAATATCCCTTTTCTTCATCGAAAGAGAAGTTCCAGTTGTCCTCATCAAGAAAAGTCCCGATTTCGTTAGCGATATCGATAGAATAAGCTTTTTTATTCATAATGTATTCTCCTTTTATGAATTCAGAAAAGTTTGATTTGTTTTCGGTTTGCTCGTACATCCTCATTCGAATGGGGATGTACGATTTTGGGGTTAGCGGCACTCGATTTCAACTCGCCTGTTCAAGCTCAACACAATCGGAAGAATCGAATATTGCGGTATCGTATGTAAAGGTTACATTAACGCCTCTGTATGTCTTGCGAAGAAATTTACGCATATCTTTTGCATGTTCAGAATCTTCACAGATTGCAACGAGAGCTACAGAGTCACCTTCGATTGCAGGGGTAACGTTCTTGAACGGTGAGCGGAGAAATTTAGCGAATCTGCTCTGTTTTTCAAGGGTGATTTCAGGAGTGTCTGAACGTCTGAAAGCTTCAAAGAACACAAGCTGGCGGTCTGACTGAATGCTTCCTAAAATCCTTACAGGGAAACTGGAAAGAAAGCTCTTTTTATTGATAACCTGGCCTCTGCCTAAAAGAGGATCGGCAGATAAATTTGTTATGTACTGGTTTATAGCGAGATACTTTTTAATAATAGAAGGGTCGCTTATGCTTTCAGCGTATGTAATACGTTTAGGATAAGAACCGAAAACAGATTTATATAAGCATCCGCCCTTCTTATACGTAAGGAAATAAACGCGGAATGAAGATTCGGATTTGTTGTCTTCACCACAGAATTTTACTTTGTGGAGATATCCGCCTGCGAAGAGACTGTCAATTGCATTTCTTATTGTCTGAGGCTCAAAGCCTTTTCCGTCAAGCTTTGCCATAATCAATTTTGAAGTGCAGAAAAGCATTTCCGCTACAGACTCCAGTACGAGTTTCTGTGTCTCTGTTATGTTGTACTGACTGATATATTTTGCTTTCTCGGGATAATCGCAGTGAACTATGTATTCGTTGGGACGGGAAGCAAAGGGGGAGGTTGTCTTGTTGCTGATACGGTCTAAGCCGTTGATTGCGTAGGGTCTCTTAATTAAGTTTTCCATAATTTTTTCTCCTTTGATAAAGATAGTTTAAGATTTTGTTAACAGGTAAGATTACTTATCTGTTGGGTTGAGTCGTTTGAGTGATTTAAGCCACATCATAGTCGCTTACAGAATCGATTGCTACAACAGGGATTTCTGAATCGTCCTTAAGTACAGTTACGAATACAGCCGTTCCGGGGAAAAGGCGCGTGTGATGAGAATAGCAGATTGCCGGTTCATCATTGTCCATAATCAAGTGCAGACCTAAAACGCTTTTGCCTGATACAACAGCTCGTGCAGAATCATAACGCTGATACCTCCTTTCTTTAGAAATAGGATTCTTCATGATGCCGATGGTTGTGTTATTCATACTATGTACCTCCTTGTTGTATGTCCAAAATTTTTAAAACGTGTTAATTTTAGATTGCTATGAATTATAGCCAGTTCCAGTAATCTAAAGAGGAATTAATTTTTTTCCAAAAATTTAAAAGCACTCAACCCTTAGGCTGAATGTCTGATTAAGTTATGCCGGCATAGTTGTAGTGTATTCAACACCTTCGGATCCAAGCATTATAGTAGGAACATCATCAGCATTGTTATATATAGGAGTGGTAGGAGGAGTTGTGCTTTTATTTGTGTTCGGCGATATGCAGCTTGCTAATGTTGCGATAGCGAGTACGATTAAAGTTTTAAACATCTTTTTCATAATTTTCATCCTTTCTCAGTTGATTTGAATGTATAAGTTTTAAATCACCTTAATGGGTGTCCCAGTGATTCATATTGCAATTATTTTTTTTGAAAATAAAAAGGCGTTCAACCTGTGGGCTGAACTCCTAAATAAGTTATGCCGGCATTGTCGTTATGTATTCAACGCCTTCAGATTCAGGCGCTATAACAGGAGCGTCATTAACGACGTTGCATGTAGGAGTAGTGGGAGGAGTTGAGGATTCATCGGTGTTCGGCGATGTGCAGCTTGCTAGTGTTGCGATAAGTGCGAGCATGATTAAAATTTTAAACGTCTTCATATTTTTCATCCTTTCTCAGTTGATTTGAATGTATAAGTTTTAAATCACCTTAATGGGAGTCCCAGTGATTCATATTGCAATTAATTTTTTTCTAAAATAAAAAAAACGTGCAAAATTGCACGCCATAAATAAAAGGCATCCAGCTTAAGCTGAATGCCTGTACATAAACGTTCTTCAATTACAGATGATTTCCATACATCCTCAAATGAGCAATGTAAATAAGCGAGAAACATAA
>JAZUOE010000195.1:0-21320 GCA_045604505.1 Ruminiclostridium sp.
TTATGTACAAATTCATTATTTTTTTGGTTAATTTTTTAAAGATTATACTTTCAATAATTGACAAATTGTGGCATATATGATAAAATTGTAGAAATATAGAATTACAAAAAATATATACGGAGGTGTTTCAAATGGAAATAGTCGTTTATCTTCTGGCAGTATTGCTGACCGCTTTCGCTATTTCAATTTTTTTGCTTATCCGTAAAGTAAAAAGAGAACGACACCAAAACAAAAATTTGTCTGCGCTTATTAAGGCAAGTAGCGTTTTTACACTTACCTGGACCACAGATTTCTCTTCTATTGAAACAAACGCACCTCTTGATGATTTTCTTAAAACTATCGGCAGAACCGCCGATGAGGGCTTTTTAAAAAGTCTTTTCCTTGAAAACGATTCGTTAGGCACAACAGGAAGTGTTCTTCTTGTTGGCGCTATGGCTAAGGACGGACGCAAAACAGTTTTTACACTCCCTGACGGCACTGTAAAACATATCCTTTGGAAAAGTAAAATTGTCAGCACCGGCGATAGCTTTACTACAGTTGCTACTACAGGTACTGATATTACAGATGAATATGTAATAAGAAAAGAGCTTGATGCGACCAAGCAGCAACAGGCTATTACAAGCGAAAGCCTTGACATTGCCGCTGAAAGCGCTGATATAGGCATACTTACAATTATCCGCAATGCAGCAGGTTCACGGCTGACAATTTCTGAAAACGGCATGAAAATGTTAGCTGTAAAAGATAACCCTAGCTATGAGGATTTTATTGAAAGAATTTCTCAAAACGACCGTGAAATTTTCAAAAATTCAGTTCAGCGTTTATTTTCAGGAAATTCTACTTCTGAATCTACTGAAATCAATATAAGAATTGCTGAAAATACTGTTCATCACTTTATTTTCCGCATGAAAATGACAAAATGTACTTCTAATGACCTGCATCGTATTACAGCCGCATTTATTGACACAACCTGCGAAAAGGAAAATCTGAACCGACATGAACGTTCTGTAATTGAGGACCCCTTAACAGGTTTCCTTGACCGTAACAGTTTCTTTACCAGCGGAAGTGCCTACCTTACAAAAGCAGGTGAACAAAAAACAAAAACTGCAACAATCAGTATTAAAATTGACCGTTTTCAGAAAATATCAACCCTTTTCGGAATAGAAATTGCAGATAAACTGTTAGTGACATACTCTCAGGGAATTGAAAGCTGTGCTGTAAAACCTGCTCTTTTCGGCAAAATGAATCTCGATAATTTTGCAGTAATTATGCCTTGCAACGATAATGAACAGGCCGCACAATTCGTAAAAAGTCTTTCTATTTTCATTGAGAATGCTTGTAACGATAAAATTCTCCCCTCTATTCTTACAGAACAATCCCGCTTTACGGCAGGAATTTGTTTCCATGATGGAATGGACGATATTGTTACATTATTCAATAAGGCTAACATGATGCTTTTTGCAGATTACTCCGAATCAGATGGCACCTGCCGTTTCTTTGATAAAACTGTTGAAGAAAAAATATACAACCGTGACACTATTGAAGATGAATTACGTACTGCAATTAAAAACGGTGAATTTGAGCTTTATTATCAGCCTAAGATGAGTTTTGACAACACGGATATTTATGGTGCAGAGGCTCTTATCCGCTGGAATCACCCTGTAAATGGCGTTGTTTCTCCTATTTCCTTTATTCCAATAGCGGAAGAAGTCGGACTGATAACACAGATTGATGAATGGGGTCTGATGGAGGCTTGTAGACAAGCTAAGCTTTGGCAGGATAAAGGATATAAGCCGCTGCGTGTTTCGGTTAATATGTCACAGGCACAGCTTTATCAGACAGACGTTGTAGCCTCTATTAAAACTGCATTGGCTGAATCAGGACTTAGCCCTAATTATCTTGAGGTTGAACTCACCGAAACTATGGCTATGCAGGATATTGACCGCACAATTAGCATACTTAAGGAAATTCAGTCACTTGGCGTTTCAGTTTCTATGGACGACTTCGGCACAGGCTATTCTTCTCTTTCCGCACTTAAACTGCTGCCTATAGACATTCTTAAAATTGACCAAAGTCTGATTTATGACATTAATGTAAATTCTACATCACTTAGCATTGTAAAGGCTATTGTTGATTTAGGCAAGGCACTTGACCTTGAGGTGTTGGCAGAGGGCGTTGAAACTGAAGAACAGAGTGAAATTCTGAACGGTCTTGGCTGCTCTATTGCACAGGGTTATTTCTACGGAAAACCTCTTTCTGCCGCAGATATAGAGCGTATATTCCTTAAACCTACTATTGACGCATAAAACATATATGGGAAAGTTGGTAAAAATCCAACTTTCCCTTTTTTCATTTTTTTCTTGACCGATATAAATAAATATGTTATAATATAGTGATTAAGTTTGTCCTTTTGTGACATTTTCGGAGGTTTTATATGCTGATTGTTATTGACGGGCTGGACGGCTGCGGAAAATCAACTCAATTTGAACTGCTAAAAGAAAAATTTACCGCAGCACATTTTATAACCTTTCCTTACTATAATACTAACAGCGGCAGAATTGTTACTGATTATCTCGGCGGTAAATTTCACGAAAAAAATCCTATGGTCAGCGCTTTTTCAGCAAGTGCAATATACGCTGTTGACCGTTATACAAGCTATAAAACCCACTGGGAAGAATTATACAAAAGCGGTAATCCTGTAATTTCTGCAAGATACGTTACTTCTAACGCAATATATCAGATGACAAAACTGCCTGAGGAACAATGGGACAGCTACCTTGATTGGCTTTATGATTTTGAATACGAAAAACTGGGAATGCCTCGTCCTGATAAAACAATTTTCCTTGATATGCCTGTAGAAATTTCACAGAAACTCCTTTCCGCACGTTATGACGGTGATGAAAGCAAGAAGGATATACATGAACAGAATGTGGCTTTTTTAAAGGCTTGTCGTGACGCTGCACTTTATGTAGCAAAACGTGACAACTGGATTATTGTACCCTGCAGTGACGGTGAAAATCCACGTTCAATCGAAGAAATAAATAAAGATTTACAAAAAATAATAAATAATTAAGGAATAGAAAATGCTTGAATTCAGACCCGTTTTGCTTTCAGATAAGCAATGGGTGGACGAACTCCTCTCCTACTCAGATTTCAGAGGCTGCGAATACACCTTCGGCAATAACTTCTGTTGGCAGAATATTTATAGTATTGAAATATGCAGATATAAAAATTTTTACCTTGTTAAAAATAGAAACGGTTTCTTTTTCCCGGCAGGAAAGGGCGATATTGCTGAAGTGATTGCTGAAATCGGTCACTATTGCAAAGAAAACAATCTCCCCTTCTCTTTTACTACAATGAACAAAATTTCTATGCTGACATTAGAAGAAATGTTTGGCAGCCGTGCAGTAATTACTACTAGTCCTGACTATTATGATTATGTCTACAGCTATGACGACCTTACAGAATTAAAAGGCAAAAAATATCACGCAAAACGTAATCACATCTCCCGCTTTTGTGATAATGATTGGAGCTACGAAGAAATTAATGCTGATAACATTGATGAATGCAAGGAAATGAATGATGAATGGTGTAGACGTAACGATTGTGAGAACAACACCGATAAAGCGGAAGAAATCTGCGCTGTAAAGATAGGTCTTAAACATTTTTTTGAGCTGGGATATACAGGTGGATTACTCAGGGTGAACGGAAAAATACAAGCCTTCACCTTCGGCGAAAGAGTAAACAGCGATACCTTTGTAGTCCATGTAGAAAAAGCATTTACAGATTTTCAAGGAACATATCCTATGATAAATAAAACCTTCCTTCAAAATTCTGTCAGCGGTGTGAAATATATAAACCGAGAAGAAGATATGGGCGAAGAAGGTTTAAGAAAAGCAAAACAGTCATATTATCCCTGTTTTATGGAAGAAAAATTCAGAGTTTTAATTAAATGAAAGGACAAAGACAATGATTTACGTATTTTTAGCAAACGGATTTGAAGAAACTGAGGCAATCGCTCCTATTGATATTTTAAGAAGAAGTGAGCTGAATGTTACAACTGTAGGTATCGGCGAAGATGTTATTGTCAGCTCTCACGGAATTGCTGTTATTCCCGATATTACAGAAGTAGAATTTGTTCCCTCAGACGATATTGATATGATTGTTCTACCCGGTGGTATGCCCGGCACTCTTAACTTAGAAAAAAGCCGCACTGTTCAAGATGCTATTGACTATTGTATTGCAAATGACAAATACATTGCTGCAATTTGTGCCGCTCCCTCAATCTTAGGCAGAAAAGGATTCTTAAACGGCAAGAAAGCTACTTGTTTTCCCGGTTTTGAACAGTTCCTTGCCGGTGCTGAATACACAGGCGAGAGCGTTGTTCATGACGGAAAAATCGTTACTGCAAAAGGCGCAGGTGTTGCAATTGAATTTGGATTAAAGCTCTCTGAAATCCTCACTTCTGAGGCAAATTCAAAGAAAATCAAAGCCTCTTTACAGTGCAAATGAATAAAAAAGATTTAAGAAAAGAACTGCTGCAGCGCCGAAGAGATATGGACGAAACTTACAGGAAAAAATCTGACCTTTCGATTTATAATAATCTTATGACCTGTCCCGAAATTGCTGCTGCAAAGGTTATTTTAACGTATATATCAACTGAAATTGAGGTTGATACAATAAAACTTATAGAAACCATGCTTGAAAAAGGCAAAACTGTTGCCGTGCCCCGCTGCGAAGGAAAGGATATGAAATTTATTGTTATTCATAACCTTAATTCCCTCAAAAAAGGTGCATTTGGCATACTTGAGCCGATTGGCGATGAAGAAGTTACCGAATTTTCTGACGCAGTGTGTATTACTCCTGCCCTTTCCTTTAACAAAAAGGGTTATAGACTAGGTTATGGCGGCGGATATTATGACCGTTTCTCTGAAAAATTTGACGGCATTTCTATAGGAATATGCTATGATGCTTTCATAGGCGAAATTCCTACAGAAGATTTTGACCGTCCGGTAAATATACTTGTTACAGAAAAAGAAATTTCACATATATAAACGAAATGAGGTGTGATTTTGGAAGAAAAAAGAAATAACGAGGTGGAAAGCCTTGCCGCTTTTTTACATAGTGGCAGCGATGAATTTGAAGAACCTGTAAAAATAGCCACCCCTCGCAAGGAGCAGCCTAAACCGTCTGCTGAACCCGAAAAAAGTACAGCTACAGGCACAAGTCTTAATGATGTGCTTTTTTCCATTGAAAAGAAAAGACAAAGTGCTGCTGCAGCTATTAACGAGCCTGATGACGACTCCCCTGTTGTATATGACGAAGATGATGAACTGCCCGATTACAGCGAATATGAGGACTTTGAAAACGACAACGGGCATTACAACGATGCTGCAACACAGATGATAAATGCAGTTAAAAAGGTTCCTGTAAAGAAAATCGAAGAAGAAGAGGAAGAAGAAACAGAGGAAGAAAAAGAAGAACGTCTGCAGCTCCGTCAGATGAAAATTCGCTACGAAAAACAGCGTCAGCATATCCGTACATTTGCTTTTATTTTTATCGGTGCCCTGCTTTGCGTTGGCATTCTCGCAGTATCGGCTTTCTTCTCCAAATATATTGTAACTTATGCTCTTGACCTTACAGGTATTGTTACTAACGATTTCAGAATTGACGTTATCATTCCCGAAGATGCCGACACTGAAACAATCGCCGCTATTCTTGGTGAAAATAATATCATCAGTTCACCAAAATTCTTTACATTTTTTGCTGACCTCACCGAAAAAGAGGAAAAACCTTATAAGTTCAATGCCGGTACCTATACCTTAAGCTCAACAATGTCCTATATGACAATACTAAGCACGTTACAGGCGGATACGTATGAGGAAAAAATTGTTTCTATACGTATTGTTGAAGGCATGACAGCACGTGAAATAGGTGAGCTTTTAGAAGAAAACTGTGTTTGCTTTGCAGATGACTTTGAAAAATACTACAAAAATATACAGAATAACTACGATTTTGAAAGACGACTTTCTGAAAGCTCAAGCAAGTATAATCAAATGGAAGGTTATCTTTTCCCCGACACATACGAATTCTACGTAGTACAGGCTATGGAAGATAAATCTCTTCACGGACAAAACTCCGAAGAGGCTCTTGCCATGTATGAAAACTCTGAAGAAAATGCCGAAGAGGCAGCAAAGAAGATGTACAAAAACTTCAACGAGAAAATGACCCGCATTATGTACAAAAAAATGGGTGAAATGAACCTTACTCTCGATGAAGTTATCACCCTTGCATCAATGGTGCAAAAAGAGGCTGCAAGTGTTGAGGATATGTACTATGTTGCAAGTGTTTTCCTTAACCGTATCAGAAATTCCGAAACCTTCCCTCAGCTACAGTCAGACGTTACTGTTCTTTACGTTGAAAATGATATAAGACCTTATCTTACCAACAACACAAGATACAATATCATTGCAAAGGCATATAACACTTATGAATGTAAGGGTATTCCTGCCGGTCCTATATGCAATCCCGGTCTTGATGCTATTGACGCGGTGCTTAATGCCGCAGAAACCAATTATTTCTTCTTCTGTGCAAACGAAGAAACAGGCGAAGTATTCTACGCCGAAACTCAGGAACAACATGAAGAAAATCTTGTATTGGCAGGACTTGCCGAGTAATAAGGAGTGAATTTTTTGGCAGAATTATTATCTCCCGCAGGAGATTATGAATGTCTTGAGGCAGCGGTGGATTATGGCTGCGATGCAGTTTATTTAGGCGGTACTAATTTTGGCATGAGAGCCGGTCCGAAAAACTTTGATATTGACGCTCTTTCAGCCGCTGTAAAATACGCACATGACAGAAATGTTAAGGTCTACCTCACCTGTAATACTGTTCCTACCAACGATGAAGTTGAGGCATTTCCGGAATTTATTGCTAAAGCGCAGGAAACAGGTATTGACGCAGTTATCGTTGCAGATATCGGCGTAATGGCAATGGTGAAAAAATATGCACCCGGTCTTGATATTCACATGTCAACACAGGTTGGTATAATGAACTACGAAACTGCCAATGAGCTTTACAGACTTGGTGCAAGGCGAATTGTACTTGCCCGTGAAACAAGTCTTAAGGAAATACGCCGTATCCGTGACAATATCCCGAAAGATATGGAAATTGAGGCTTTTGTTCATGGTGCAATGTGTGTATCTTTTTCAGGAAGATGTCTGCTTTCAAAATACCTTGTTGACCGTGACGCAAACAGGGGCGCTTGTGCGCAGCCTTGCCGTTGGAGATATTTTATAACCGAAGAAAAGCGCATAGGTCAGGATTTTGAAATTTTTGAAGATAACAGAGGCACATATATTCTGAATGCAAAGGACCTTTGTATGATTGAGCATATAAAGGAACTCCTTGATGCAGGTGTTACAAGCCTGAAAATCGAGGGCAGAGCCAAATCTTCATATTACGTAGCAACCGTTACCAACGCTTACCGCTGCGCACTTGACAGTGTATATAAAAATGAAGAACCACCCCGCTGGGTACTTGACGAGGTTTATAAAGTGAGCCACCGTCGTTACTGCACAGGCTTTTTCTTTGAACATGACGACGCAGAGCAATATTACGAAGATAGCGGCTATTTCCGTGAATATGACTTTGCCGGTGTTATCAATGGATACGAAAACGGCAGAATACTCATGACTCAGCGCAATTACTTTACTCTTGATGATGAACTGGAAATTCTCTCACCGGGCTGTGAACCTGTAAGATTTACCCCTGCTGAAATGTTCAATGACAAGGGCGAAAGTGTGAGAATTGCAAATCACGCAACAGAAAAACTGACTATCCCTTACGAACATCAATTCCCTGCAAATTCAATTTTAAGAAAGCCCTCAAAAGACAGAGAGAAAAAAGACTGAAAGGAAACCTTGTATGGAACTTACCAACATTGGCACAATTAAAGAGTTGTTCACACGACATGGATTTTCTTTCACCAAATCCTTAGGTCAAAACTTTCTTATAAATCCAACAGTCTGCCCTAGAATAGCTGAAATGGGGGGCTGTAAAAAAGGCACTGCCGCAATTGAAATCGGAACCGGCGTAGGTGTTTTAACAAAGGAACTTGCCATGCGCTGTGATAAGGTTGTAGCTGTGGAAATTGACGAAGGACTTAAGCCTATTCTAAGCGAAACCTTAGCGGAATTTGATAACGTCGAGATTGTTTTCGGTGATGTTATGAAAACCGATATGCACAAGCTGATTGCTGAAAAGCTAAGCGGTTTTGATGAAATTGTAGTTTGCGCAAATCTCCCTTACTACATAACTTCACCTGTGATTATGCGGTTGCTTGAGGAAAAGCTCCCTATAAGTGCTGTGACAGTTATGGTACAGAAAGAGGCGGCTGACAGATTATGTGCAAAAATCGGTTCTCGTGATTGCGGAGCAATTACCGTTGCAGTAAATTATTACAGCACTCCCAAAATGTTGTTCAAGGTAAACAGAGGCAGCTTTATGCCCTCACCTAACGTTGACAGCGCAGTTATTCGTTTAGATATAAGCCGCACACCAAAGTATACACCAAAAAATGAAAAGCTGTTTTTTGAAATTGTCCACACTGCATTTTCGCAACGAAGAAAACAGCTTATAAATCCTGTTGCTGCTGCTTTAAAGGTAGATAAAAACGCTCTTGCAGAAATCCTTGCAAATTGCGGAATAAAGGCAACTGCTCGTCCCGAAGAGCTAAAAATGGAAGATTTTGTAGCATTAAGCGATAAGCTTTCATAAAAATAAAAAATAGTCCCTTTCTTTGACAAAAATTTTTCCTTATGAGTATTAAAATAGCTTTATAAATACTCAGAAAGGAATGATTTTTATGGAAAAGAGCATTCGCTCAACTTCCGATGTCAGAGAAAGGGATTTTAGTTTTTTTAATAAGTTTTTTATATCACTGATTTCATTTTTTCTGTCTGTTTCACCGCTTTTTGAAAGGCTTTCACCATTCCCTGCCGCACTTCTCGGTACCCTGTCAGGGTCTGAATGTGTATGGGGATTTTTCGGCAGTATAATCGGCTTTGTGGCAACAGGAAACTTTGCCCTTTCCATTCCCTATATAGCCGCAATGACAGCTATAGTTGCTCTCAGAATTTTAACCGGCGGGAAAAGAACTTTTGCTGTAAATATGATTTCTGCTATAGTTTCATCAGCGGTTATTTTTATTGCAAATCTTTCATCTGCACAAGAGCTTTCTCATATTTTTACAGGCTTTGCTTTTGCGATAATAACGTTTATTTCCGTAATGGCACTGAACACCTTTATTACATCAGAATATAAACCACTTACTAGCGAAAAGCCCTCACTTCTGATATCGGGTGGAATTATTTACACCCTTATAATTACCGCATTTACAGGACTTTCTTTTGAGCTTTTTAATGCAGGTATATTTCTTTCTGCACTCAGTATTGTTATAGCGCCATATATTAACGATAAGTTTTCCGCACCTGTCGGTGTGCTTTCCGCTGCCGGAATTGTTATTGCTGACAGAACTTTTTCTGAAATCGCAATTATTCTTTCCTTAAGCGCTCTTGTATCATCATTTCTTAACCGATTCGGAAAAATAACACGAGTTTGCGGATTGATATTTACACTGGGCGGGGGCGTACTAATTGCAGGAATAACACAGCAAAGTACAATATGTATGGCATCAGTGTTTGTTGGCGGAATATGCGCTGTAATTATACCTGAACAGCTTATTCCTACTTTCAGAAATCGTTGCTATGCCGCAGTTTCCACATCAAACAAGCCTTTCTACGCTTTTGGACGTAAGCTTGAGGGTATGAGCATTGCTATAGGAGAAATGAACAGTGCAATAAAGAAAACCGCACAGGCACTTGATGAAGAAAATCTTCAGGACCCCTCACAGATTTATATTACAGCAGCAGATAATATATGCACGACTTGTAAAAACAATATGTACTGCTGGGGCAGCTGCTATAACAGAAGTGCTGATATAATGAACAAGGCTATTTCAAATATACGTCAAGGAATATTAGCTGATGAAAATATGCTGGGTGGACATTTTGCAGATGTTTGTGTAAAAAGGCGGGAGTTATCTTCGGAATTAAATCGTTGCTATGCTGCCTTTACCTCTGCAAAAACCGCCGCACGACGAGTCAGTGAAATGCGTAGTGTCCTTTATTCTCAGCTTTCGTCTACAGAAAAAATGCTGAAAAAAATATCTGAAGAATTATGCAGTGATAATTGCTTTGACACAGAGGCAGCTATAATAGTCGAAAAAGTTTTAGCGGAAAACGGCATTCAGAATCCTGCTGTTACAGTTATAGTTATAGACAGCAGACTCACTATAGACGCTTATGGAATAGATACAGCACTTTTTGTTCCTGAAAATATAGAGAAAAAGCTCTCTTTTGCATTACGGAGAGAATTTGACCCGCCTATGATTGCAGAAAACGGCGACGGTGTTCACATAACTATTTCCGAACGCTCAGTTTATGATGCACAAATTAAAGTCTTTAGCCGTAGTAAAGGGAAAAACGAGCATAGCGGTGACTATTTCGACTGTTTTAATGACGGTCAGGGCAATGTTTATATGATACTTTCTGACGGAATGGGCAGCGGCAGTCGTGCAAGAATAGACAGCGTATTTTCATGCAGTATGCTCTCTAAAATGCTTAAGGCAAATATTGATTTTGATGCAGCAATGGAAATGCTGAACACCTCTCTTGCGGTGAAATCATCAGATGAAAGCTTTGCTACCCTTGACGTTTGCAAAATTAATCTTTACACCGGTGAAATTTCTCTTTATAAAGCGGGTGGTGCCTCAACCTTTGTCCGCTGCGGAAACAACTTCGCAGAGCTAAGCGGAAACGGTGTACCTTTTGGAGTATCAGTTAATGCGGAATATACCGAAAATCGTTTTACTGTTACCTTTGGCGATATTGTAATTATGGCAAGTGACGGTGCGGATATTGATAAAGCATGGCTCAAAAATATCGTAATGCGAGAAAAAAACGCAGACCTTAATACCATAATTTCAACTATAGGCGAGGCACTTCGCCTTAGTGCCGAAAAAGGAAAGGAGGACGATATTACCGTTATCGGAGTGAAAATAATAAGATGAAAAAAGCCGTTTAAAAGCCTATTTTTCTGCACTTGAAAAATATTCTGCTCTGTGATATAATAATTCTATAAAAGCACAGAGGAGAAAATTTATGTTCAGGAAATTACGACATGATTATGTTATAAATCAGGTAAAAAAGGCTAAAATTCCTACTTTTGAGCAATCCGAAAAGGTGCGTATGCACTATATATTTTCAGGCAGAGTTCAGAAAGTCGGTTTCAGAATTGAGGTTGCCGCACTTGCGGAAAGGTTAGGGCTAACAGGTAAAATAAAAAATCTCCCTGACGGCAGTGTTGACCTGGAAATTCAGGGAGAGAAAGCAAAGATTGATTTTCTTGTAAAATTTATGAACAGCCTTATCAGAATTAAAATCACCGACACTAAAGTTGAACAAATGTCGGTTGACGAAAACGAAACAGAGTTTTTGTCCGATAAAAAGGACTGATTGTTAAAAGCGGATATGCAGTTTTTTCTGCATACCCGCTGTTTTTATTTGCATTCACTGTAATAATTTGTGCAGTAATATTCAACTTTGGATTTAAACGCAGTGGCGCCCTCAACTGAAAATGGCAGCATCATTATTTCTGCATAAACTCCATTTATCATATCAAGAGTAATCCCTTCTTTACGCCATTCACTCAGTGGTTTTTCATAAAGCCATTGAGGGCAGAGGAGCTTTCCGTTTGTGTAAATTGCACTTTCATGTTTATAAAGTTCAATCACCTTTTCCTTATCACCCTCAATAATTGCGGTAATACCTTCAGGTGTAAAGTTAGGATTAATCTCCATTTCGTCCCAAAAATTCATAAGCTTTAAAAGAACTTCCTCTGCTTTATCTTTCGGGATGGAGGTGTTGTGAATTAAGGAGTAAATTCCGAATATATCGTTTAAATCAGTATTGATTTTATTGTCATTTTCAGCAACGACACGC
Source organism: Ruminiclostridium sp. (assembly GCA_045604505.1). Taxonomy (GTDB): domain Bacteria; phylum Bacillota; class Clostridia; order Oscillospirales; family Ruminococcaceae; genus Ruminiclostridium_E. The sequence continues at coordinate 12,060 of JAZUOE010000195.1, forward strand.
CACTTTTCAAATTCCTCTTCACTTATAAGCTCTATAAGTTCGGACGGAATATTTGAAATCAAAGGACTTAATGGGTTGTAATACGAAGCATTATAATCTGCATAACACTGGTCGGGAATAAAAGCGTAGGGCATTTCCTTATCAGGACGGAATTCAAACTCAGACATAACCTCAGGTTGCTCCGGCTCAGGCGTTACTGCAGGTGAATAATCTAAAGTATCAGCCATTACCTCTTCAACTACTTCCTCTGTTTGCTCAATAGGTGTGGTTGTAACAGCAGAGGTGGTTGTTTCTTCTTTCGCATTATTCTGACAACCGGACAAAAGGAGAACTCCGCACATTACAAATAAAGCTATTCTTTTCATTGTTTATCATTCCTTTCCTGTCATTTCTGATTTAATGATATCATAAAATTAAGAGTTGTCAATAGCTTTGAAAAAACTGTAATCAAATTGTAATAATTGAAACCCAAAAGTTTACAAACCGGTTACAAATTATTACAAAGTGGTTACAAAAAATCAAAACCTATTGACTTTAAAAAATTAAGTGATATGATTAAAGAAAAAACGACAACCGGGAGATGATTTTGTGAAAAAAAGACTTACACTCACACTACTTTGCGCTGTATTACTCATTTCAGGCTGTACACCTAATTCTGTGCCGCCTGACGTTACACCTGAACAGATTTTGTCCACTACTCCTGTTCAAACGGAAAAGACAGAAACAAAAACTGAGGTTTCAATCACAACTGCTGAATCAACAAAACCTGTTCTTTCCTTTTATGATTTAGAATTTGACGATATTTATCCAAATGTAACAGTTCAGGATAATTTTCAAAGATATATGATGAATTTCAGCTTTGGAAAAGATGAATACATTATCGCATCTGAAAACTCGCTGGAATTTCCTAACCGCACTGACGAGATTACTGTCCGCTATTCAACAAATCTTTTGAGTACAAATAATTGGACAGATGTTGCAGGAACAATTAAAAGCAACGATTATATAAATTGCGCAGAATTTAAAGGCGCTCACGACATAACCTGGAATAATCCTGTTGTAAATTACTCAAATATTGAAAGAAAACATGCAACTATTGAATCCGCCGAGCTTTCATACACTATTACAGAAGATTTTCATATTAATGCCTTTGTAAGAAATAAGGACGGCAAATACGAGATAGTTATTGACCCGGCTTATATGTACAATCTCCCTATGTTTTCAGCAAGAAATGAATGGATAACCTTTGATATAAACGGCAGAAAAGTTATTGCCGATTCCCTTTCTGCTGAATGCACTGTAAACACTGCTCCTGATTTTGAAATTGGCGAAGATTATATTTACGCAGAGGTGTATTTCTCAAGATTTGATTGCAGTTATAACAATGTAAACGGCTACAGCAATAAAGGATACATAAATGAAATAGTGTATGTTACAGATGATACCGATGCGGTTATTGATAATGTTTTCGATATAAGCGAAAACGTTATTATTAATAAAGACCCTGAAATGGAAAATCTGTATCATGCTATCATGAACAATTTTGATAAAGTACTGGGCGAAGATGTATATGGTCTTGAATTGGTTGACCTTGACTTTGACGAAAAGCCTGAAGTACTGGTTTCAAGACTTAACAAATCCATTTTTCCTGATGCAGCTGACAATGTTTATAAATGGGGTGTTGATGTAGATATTTACCGTGTCGGTAATAAGGATTTAAAGTATATTGATACAATCTACAACAATCACATTGTAGTTTACGAAACCGGTAACCGTCTTGGCCTAATGGAATATAACGGCGAAAAAATGTGGTTCGGCACATCATATAAAAATAGGGATAACGGAGAATTAAATGAATCCGATTACCTTTACAGGCTGAATGGTGATACGCTTGAGTACATTGAAATATTCACATCTACCACATCTGATTTTGGAATAACTGAAGATACAAATATAGAGTATCGTTACTTAGGAGAGGTAATGGTACCCGAAATCACCTACGACTATGAACCTTATTATGACCCGAATTATGATTATCCCGAAGGAGTTGAGGCACCTGAACCGAATTGGCCTTATTACCACTGGGACAAATACAATGCAAGTTTTGGCATGTGGGAAATTGCAGGTTGGGTGCGTGAAGAATTTGCTAGTGCAATAGAAGTGTCCTATAATTTGTACAGTGATTGGTTGATTGTAAATTATGACTCTGTATTTAATTCAGATATTATCCGTGCAGATATTTCAAAACGCTCAATTTCATATAAGATTGCAAATATGATTGATGAATACTTCTTAGGAACATACGACAACACCACTAGCGAATATATGTACGAATTTCTTGGAGCTTATGCAAAGCCTGTAATCTACCTCTATCCCGAAGAAGAAACAGAAGTTTCGGTTGCTGTAGAATTTGCTGAGGGTGGTGAATTTACCTGTACTTATCCTGAATATGGCGAAGGTTGGAACGTAACAGCAATGCCCGACGGCACTCTCTACGATAAGGACGGTAACGAATATTACTGCCTATACTGGGAAGGCGATGGAAATGCAGTCCTTGACATGAGCAAAGGTTTTTGTGTAAAGGGCACCGACACTGCAGATTTCCTTCGTGAAAAGCTCCTTTATATGGGTCTTACTCCGCGTGAGGCAAATGAGTTTATTATATATTGGTTACCATTAATGGAGGATAATGAATACAATATCATCACCTTCCACACCGAAGATTACGCTAAAAGCGTACCCATGACAGTTTCACCTGCTCCCAATACAACTATCAGAGTGTTTATGACATTCTGTGAGAGCAATGAATATGTGGCACTCAGTCAGCAGACTCTTCCCCGCTATGAACGCAACGGTTTTACCGTTGTTGAATGGGGCGGCGGAGAATGCAAAGCTGTTTATTAATAGAAAACCTTTTCGATTCAGTCCTTTTTATAGGACTGAATTGCTTTTTATGGTTGATTTTTTTAAAAATTAATGCTATAATCATATAAAAATTATAAATGGAGGAAATACCGTGAAATTTATTCATCTTTCAGACCTTCACATAGGCAAAAGATTAAACGAAATGTCCTATGGTGATGACCAAAAACACATTCTCTCTGAAATACTTAAAATTGTGGAAAATGAAAAACCTGACGCTGTGCTTATAGCAGGAGATGTTTATGACAAATCAATCCCCTCAGGTGAGGCGGTAGAAATTTTTGATGATTTTCTGTACAGCCTTTCCCGCAACTGCCCTGAAGTGTTTATTATAAGCGGAAACCATGATTCTCCCGAACGTATTTCCTTCGGTTCACGCCTTATGGATAAAAACGGTGTTCACTTGTCACCCGTGTATAATGGCGAAATGACAAAGCATACACTCTCTCACGAATATGGACATATAAATATATTTATGCTGCCCTTTATCCGTCCTGCCGATGTACGGAGATTCTTCCCTGATGAAGAAATAAACTCCTTCACTGACGCAATCCGCACCGCTGTCAACAGCAGTGATATTGATGAAAGTGAAAGAAATATTATTATCACTCATCAGTTTGTAGCAGGGGCAAATCGCTGTGATTCTGAAGATAGAATTGTTGGCGGAACAGATTGTGTTGACTGTAGCGTTTTTGAAAAATTTGACTACACCGCTTTAGGCCATATACACGGTCCTCAAAATGTTGGCAGTGAAAAAATACGTTATTGCGGAACACCCCTTAAATACTCCTTTTCAGAGGAATTTCACGAAAAATCCGTTACGGTTGTCGAAATAAAAGAAAAAAATAACCTCACAATCCGTACCGTCCCTCTTACTCCATTAAGAGATATGCGTACAATAAAAGGGACATTTGATGAAATTTCCAAAGGCACACCTTCTGATGATTACATACGTATAATTCTTACGGATAAAACAGAGATTGCCGATGCACTTAATAAACTACGCTACATCTATCCGAATATAATGGAATTCCACTACGAAACAGGTTATTCGTCAGATTTTTCAAATTTAGCTATTGATGAAGAAACTATAAAAAATGACCTTTTCAGTGTTTTCGCTGAGTTTTATAAAGCACAGCGTGGTGCTGACAGCTTTACAGATGAAAAAGCTGAATATATGAGAAAATTAATTGAAGGAATTAAGGGGGAAAAATAATGCGTCCATTAAAACTAACTATGTCAGCCTTCAGTTCTTATGCAGGGATAACAGTTCTTGAACTTGACCAATTAGGCGAAAACGGATTGTATCTTATCACCGGTGAAACAGGTGCAGGTAAAACGACTATTTTTGATGCAATTATTTTTGCACTTTACGGTAAGCCAAGCGGAAATAATCGTAAACCTGAAATGCTTCGTTCAAAATACGCTGACCCTAAGGCAGACACTTGGGTTGAATTGGAATTTGAGTACAGAGATAAAAAATATGTTATAAAACGCAATCCGCCTTATACCAGACTTCAAAAAAATTCCACTGATAAAACCACACCTCAATCAGCAGGAGCAACCCTTACCTATCCTGACGGAAAAGTAATTTCAGGAATTAGTGATGTTGATGCTAAAATAAAGGAAATAATCGGTATTGACAGAGAGCAGTTTACCCAAATTGCAATGATTGCACAGGGAGATTTTTTAAAGCTCTTAACTGCAACTACAGAAACACGTCAGGAAATTTTCAGAAAGATTTTCGGCACATGGGTTTATCGTGATATTCAGGATAAACTGCGCGAAAAATTCAATGCCGTTGACGGAAAACTCAATGAGGTAAATAAGCGCATTGTTGATTACATAATGGACGCTGAATGCGACAGCGAAAGTTCTTTTGCTCAAAGTCTACAGGACGCTAAGAACAACACTATTTCCGCCGCTGACGCAAGAAAAACTATTGAAGGAATTATTGCTGATGATACAGCCGCAGAAAAAGTGCTGGAGGCTGAAATTATCAGTAGCAACAAAAAGATTTCTGAAACAACAATAACTCTTGAAAAAGCAAAAAACTATCAGAATGCGGCACATAATCTTAACACAACGCAACAAAAACTGAATGCCGCAGAAGAACTGCTTTCAAAACTTGAAAAAGAGTTAAAAACTCAAAAAGATAAACAGCCTGAAGTGGAAGAAAAAACAAAAGAAATTGCCGTACTGGAAGAGGAACTTAAGGAATATCTTAAACTTGACAAGGAAAAGGAAAAACTATCAGCACTTGTTAAGCAAATAAATGATAACATTCAAAAACAAAGGGAATATGAAGACGCTCTTAAAAAGCTGACTGAAGAAATTGCAGCAATGAATACAGAGCTGAAATCTCTTGAAAACGCCGGAGAACTTAAGGCACAGCTTGAACAGAAGAAAAGTGAATTAAAGAACAATATCGACAAGTTAAATAAACTTAAGGCTGATATTCTGCAGATGAACCGACTGGAAGGACATTACAACGAACTCAAGGAATCTGCTGAAAAAGCTATTGAAAAGAAAGATAAGCTGAATGCCGAATATGAGGAAAAATACAACGCATTTTTCAGAGAACAAGCCGGTATTATTGCCGAAACATTGCTGGAAGATAATAAACCCTGTCCTGTGTGTGGTTCAACACATCACCCCGCCCCTGCCAAAAAATCTGTTTCCGCACCAACAGAGGCTGAATTAAAAGAGGCGGAAAGAATATTCAAAGAGGCACAAAGCTATGCTACAGAAATTTGCAATGGTTGCGCTGCCGCATCAGGAGAGTACAAAAATGCAAGAAAAACTGTGCTTGACGATTTAAAGGAAATAAGCGAATCGGCAGAAATTGAACAAGCTGATGAAATTACTGAAAAAATGCTGGGACAGGCAGAGCGTGAAATTAAAGAAATTGACCGCAGCATTGCTGAAGAAGAAAAGCGTATAAACCGCAAAAAAGAATTGGAAAAAACAATTCCTATTCAGCAAGAAAAATATGACAAGCTTAAGGATTTGTCAGCCGAATTAAAAACCTTAATTACTGCTGATGAAACCTTAAAAACAGCAACCGAAAGTAACCTTAACGAAATCAGAAATAAGCTGAAATACGAAAGTGCTGAACAGGCGAAAAAAGAAATTGCCTCAAAAAAGCAGAAGATACAGGAAATTATCAGCGGCATTGACCTGGCAGATAAAAATTTCAGGCAGTGTGAAAATAATATCAGTGAGCTTAATGGTAACATTAATGAATTAAAAAAACAGCTTAGCGAGGGCTGTAACAGTGATGTTAAAACTGAACAGGACAAGTTATCAGAGCTTGAAAGTGAAAGAAAAAATCTTCTTAATCGACAGAAGGTGCTGAATGCCCGTAACGCACGAAACAAATCTGTGTTAAGCAATCTTATTGACAGGCTGCAGCAAAAGGAGTCAATCGAAAAGGAATATGAGCTTGTGAATGACCTTCATAAAACTGCAAACGGACTTGTTTCAAAACAGGAAAAGATAATGCTTGAAACCTATGTGCAAATGGTTTATTTTGACAAAATTATCCGTAGGGCTAATTACCGTCTGAATATAATGACAAACGGACAATACGAACTTTGCAGACGTTCTGAGGCAGCAAATACCCGTTCAAAAAGCGGACTTGAACTGGAAATTATCGACCGCTACAACAACAGTGTCCGTGATGTAAAATCCCTTTCAGGTGGTGAATCCTTCAAAGCATCTTTGGCTTTGGCTTTGGGTCTTTCTGACGAAATTGAAAAATCGGCAGGTGGCATCAAGCTGGATACAATGTTCATTGATGAGGGCTTTGGCTCCCTTGATGACAACTCATTGCAACAGTCTATAAATGCACTTGCTATGCTAACAGGCGAAACTCATCTTGTTGGAATTATTTCTCATGTTTCTGAACTGAAACGTAAGATTTTCAAGCAAATAGTTGTTACTAAAGAAAAGAAAGGTGAAAATGTCACTACAACTGCAAAAATTATTAAATAATCAAGTCAAAAGCAAAAGGTCCGATTTTAAATCAGACCTTTTGTTTATATCCCATGATATTTGTGAATTGTATATACCTGTTCAGACACATCGAATGTTTCAATATACGGCACACCTTCTTTGTAAATCCAGCGCTCAATATGTTTTGGTTTCAACACAAACAAGCGTTCATTATTCAACGCTGTGTACGCATCGTATGAACCCTTAAAACATTCTTTAAACAAGCTGCAGAACACTTCATTTTGCAAAGGGCGTCCTATTTCTTCACACACGCCTTCAATCTGTATGTTATCAATACAAAGTGCCCCATTATGGTTGTTTATTAACTGACTGTATTTCCTGAATGTTTTATCGGTTTGAAAATAGAAAAAACCTTCATTTTGAACAACACTCATCATGCGTGAAGAAACTATATTGTTTTCAGATGTAGAAAGCACCATTTTTCTTCCCTTGCCAAAATCAGAAAGAAATTCTTCGTACTTCTTCTTAAAAATTTCCATTTTAAACCTTACCCTTTTATTAAATAATAAAGCCTGTAATAAGTGCCGCTGCCGATGCTGCAAGAGCAACCACAATAAGCGGCATATTGAAATAAGCAAGTACCACCGCCGCTATAGTGCCAACTACTGCTGTAATAATATCACCTGTAGAATAAAAAATAGCAGGAATTGTCATTGCGCTTAGTACAGCGTATGGAATGTAATAAAGAAAGCTGCGGAAAAAACGGGATTTTATCTTTTTTCTGAACATGGTAAAGGGTATCATTCTTATAAGGTAGGTTGAAACCGCCATTACCGCTATGTAAATTGCAATACTCATTCTTCAGCCTCCTCTTTAATGGGAAACAACAATGCCGCTGCTGCTGCCGCCACACAAGCACTTATGATAATAGCAAAACCGGCGCTGATTGCCGTTAAAACATACTTGAAAAGTACGCTGAGCAATGCGGCAATTACAACCACAAAAAGTACACTTTTTTCTTTACGTGAGGGCGGAATTATAATTGCTATAAACATTCCGTAGAGGACTATTCCCATTGCATTTGTAACTGCGAGGGGAAGGATTTCACCTGCTGCCGCACCCAAAAATGTTCCTGTACTCCAACCAAGAAATGATATAAGTATAAGACCATACATATATGCAGGTGTGACAGGGTGTATTTGCGCAGAGGCAACAGCAAATATTTCATCTGTAATACCATACGAGGCTATCAGCCTGTGAGGAACTGTAAAGGATTTGTCCAACTTTTGGGACAAAGAAATGCCCATAAGAGAATAACGTATATTTATAACTAACTGTGTCAATGCCATTACCACAAGAGTACCCGCCGCCGCAATAATTTCAACACCGGCCGCTTGTCCCGCAGAGGTAAGGTTTGTCACAGAAATCATTACTGCCGAAAAAACGGATAAACCGTATCGCACCGCCATAATTCCGAAGCCAAAGGAAACCGACAGATAGCCTAAAGCAATAGGTATACCATGCAGTAATCCTTTTTTAAACTGTGATTTCATTTATTTCATCGCCTTTATATTTTATATTTTTGCAAACGAAAACAGTATACCACATCAGCAAGTTTTTTTCAAGTATTTTCTTGATGTTTTCTCATTTTTCGCCAATTATAAAAGCCATAAATATCATTAAAAAGGAACATTACAAAACACAACACCATAGGTAAATATGAAATATTTTCCATACTTGCCAATATCCACAAAATAATAAGCACTATATCATTTGCCGCATAGCCTAAAGCATAGTAGGGACTTCTTAAAAATGTAAGATATACGGCAATAAAGCTGGTTGTGACGGAAATTGTGCTGAAAATCAGATTAGCATTACCAAGTGCCTTTAGTATAAAATAAAACACCCCTGTAACAACCACAGAAAGCAGCACCATTATCAGAATTTTCTTCAGGCTCAGGTGTGTAATTTCCACTTCTTTTGAACCCTTATATGGGTGCTTTAACCATGAAATAATGGACATAACCGCCATAGGGGTTGTCATAAAAAGATAAGTTATCATTTCCCCGTAATAACCGAAAAAGAAAGAAATTATGCCATAAAAAACAGAAAAAATCACAGTCAGAACCTGTCCTAAAACATAGCCCTTTGCCACAAAAATAAGTGCAGTCACACCTATAAGAGAGGCAATCATTTCAAGCCAACCACCCTGTGAAAAAGCGAAAGACATCAGTATTACTGCCATAGAAAAAATCCAAAGGCATAATTCAAATTTAGTAAGGGAGCGAAACGGATTAGTAATTTTCATACAATTCTCCTCAAAAAAATAAACATTCGCAAACACATCTTCTAAGAGCTAACGATGTGCAAACGAATGCTCTG
>JAZUOE010000196.1:0-5223 GCA_045604505.1 Ruminiclostridium sp.
CCGAAAAGTTTAAAAGAATTACATTTATTTTCATTGCATATTGTTGACAATCATGGTGTTTGTGGTATAATTACTGTAGTAACATATTAAAGTGAATGGAGAGGTAGTATGAATTTAAAAATTCGTGTAAAGCAATTAGGCTCACGTCGGGATAAAATAGGTGAGATATTGTTCCCCATAGAAAATGAGCCTCATACGGTAAGGGAGCTTATACGTGAATGTGTAACCACTTGTGTTACCGCTCACAATAAGGGCATAAATGATAGCGGTAAGCCCCTTTCTGAGCAACAACTGACCGATTTAAGCGAGGCGGGAAAGATTGCTTTCGGCATAAGCTATAATAATAAAAAGGCAGATTTATCTAAGGCGCTTGAAACGGCTTTTCAGGGTTACGAGGACGGATTATTCAGGATTTTTATTGACGAGGACGAGGCAGGAGTGCTTGACGCTGAGGTTGTTCTGTCAGAAAACAATACCGTTACCTTTATAAAGCTTACAATGTTAGCGGGAAGAATGTGGTGAGAGGAGAAAAATAATGAGAGCTTATACAAATGAAGAAAAAGCAAGATTAAACGAGCTTGGCAAAAGCTATAAGGAAAGAATAGATAAAGAGCGTGAAGAAAAACTGAAAAAGCTGGGTGAAGAATATTTCGCCTTTGTTCATTTCTATCAGCACAATGAAACACAGAATAAGCTGTATCGGCAAATGCGCAGTGGTTTAAATGACGGAAGTCTTAAAAAGCCCTCTGATTTTTTCAAAAAGAGTCTTCTCAAAAAGAACGGCTCCGCTCTTTTAGGTACACTTATATCCAAAAAACGTGAGGCGGCTTTTTTATACATAATTGACCATATCCACGAATTTCCTTATTCTCAGTCATATCGCAGACGTTCATTCCGTACAACTGACCCTAGCAGTGTTGCTTATAGAGTGAGAAAGGTATCAAATACATTCTGCCAAGACCCGTTTGATGCAGATATTTGTGATATTTTAGAGGATAAGCTTAGTGAAGAACAGTTAGGCTATAAGCTGAGGAATCCATATTTTTGGGATAGCGAGTGTGACCTGCTTATTGCGGCAGAAATCGACATGGGTAACAGCCGTCTTATTGAGATTGTCAAGGACTCAATTAACGGTGTTTCTGATGTAGCGCTGACAAGGGCAATCATACGCGGTGTTATAATGAGCCATAACCATGAACTCCACGAACTTCTTGGAAAACTGCTCCTTGCGGCAAGACTACAAGAGGGACTTCGTCAATCTATTTGTGAAAATATGGATTGCGGCACAACAGAGGCTTTTATTACGCTCCTTAAGGTGATTGACGAAAATGACCTTATCCGTTATTCTTCAGTGAAGAGGGCGGTAGGTACATGGCTTGGACTTATCAGCGAGGAAAGCCGTGACTTAGACCGTATCAGCGGAAAATCTCTGCGGCTTATTACCGAATGCTTAACTGACCCTGATAAGCGTGAAATATGTCTTAGCGGTGAGGACAGTATGGAGATTTATATTGCTCTGTGGTCCATAGGCTTTTATGATACCTCTGCTATGTTAAGCAGAATACGTACACTTGCCTTTAACGGCACACGGCATCAGGTGCTTACAGCAGGTTATGCGGCGGCTAATCTTGATAGTGTTGATTTCGCTCACAGCATAGCAAAGTATATTGTAGCCCATTATTATGAGGATAAGGAAATAATGGCGGTTTATCTGCCTCGCTTTATGCCGAATTTGTCCGTTCATATCAGCCAAGTTGCGGGATATACATATAACACCGGTGTAATTACCTTTGATAAAATAAATGAAAGATGTTACATTTCCGTTGAGGATTATTTTGACGACATTTCTGAGGCGGAAAAATATTATGATATTCTGAAAAATATTTACAATAGCTTTAAAGGCAAGGAGCAGGTATTTTCGCCTTGTATCTTTACTTGGTATTCTGCCGCATTGACTAAAACTGATATTGTTTTAAGGCTTTGCGCGACAGCAAGTGTACTTCGGGATAACGATAAAATAGATGAAGTCTGCCCACTTATTCCTGAACTTGCACACAGCAGACATCAGGTGCTTTATTTACTTCTTACAAAGCCTGAAACAGAAATACAGCGCCGTATTCTTACCGCTGCTCTTTGTGATAAGGAAAGCTATACCCGTTCCGCTGCGGCAAAGCTGATAGAAAAGGCAACGCTGACAGAAGAAAACTATCTGCAAATGGAAGATATGCTTAAGTATAAAGCGGCAGATGCACGTGCGGTAATTGTAAAAACACTTACATCACGTGATGATGAAAAAATATACGGGGCTGTTTCACGCTTACTGTCCGATAAAAAGGAGGAAAAGCGCACAGCGGCACTTGATATGGTGCGGCTTGTATCAGAAGATGAAACAAAGACAGAGCTTTTCGGCAAGTGTAAGGAGCTGGTAAAAGCAATTTCTTCACCAACAACAAAGGAAAAAATCCTTATTGACGGCATTATGGGTGCAGTGCAGGAAACAGAAGAAGAGTTGTACAAAGAAGACGATATTTACAACCCTATTCTTGCTGATACTGATTATTACAGGGAATGTACGGCGGAATTTATGAAATATTTCCCCTCATCAGCCTTAGGTAATCTTCTTTACCCCGACAGTTTCAAAAAGCAGAAAAATTCAGGTGAATGTGCTGAGCATAAACAGGCAAAGGCAGATATTTTAAGCCTCTGCCGTCTTGTGGAGCAGTACAAAGATGAAGAATTTACCACATGGCGGTCAGGTGAAACTGCTACTGTCGGAAGTTGTCAGCCCTTTGAATTTGGCACAAAGGGAGAGGACGGAAAATATACCATGCCCTTTATGAGCGTGTGGGAAAAGTGGTTTGAGGAAAATGTAAATTCCGCAGAAAGACTGATGAAAATGTATATCTGCGTAATGGCTCCTATTGAAAGAAATGGCTTTGCCATTGCAATGGAAAAGTATATTGACGAGCTTTACGGCATTGGCTTTTCAGAGTATATCGGTGATGAGTTTATCGGAAAAGCAGCACATATTATCGGCGCTCTTATAAAGAAGTATGTAGAAACAAAGGAGCTTTATAGAAAATTTGCAGCGGCGGTTGCTATGTGGTTCTGCAAATGTGTGCCTGAAAAAGATGTGTCGATAAATTACACTATAAATTATGCTAGTGGTCATAGTTGGGAAAGAAAATCATTTCTTATCGCTCACAGTCAGATAGTGTTCCTGCTGCTTAGTCTTAATGCTGAATACAATTCTTATATAGCGGAGCATTTACCTTTGCTGGAGCTTGTTTGGGACAAGTGCGAGGCGAATGGTGTTTTGCCGCGTTATGGCATAGGTACGGACCTTAACAGTTACATTGGTGCAGGTGCGCTTTTAAAACCCACTGTAACCACTTATATAATTGCAGCGTACAAGGGTGTAATCACAGAGAGAATGCTGTACCGCTGGATTTTTGACAAAAACAATATGGAGGGAGCATTAACTGACCTTTCCAACATTAAACGCACTATTACAGAGCAGGGTAAACTGGTTGCTACCCGTGAGCATTACTGGTCAGCAAGAAACCGTGACAATGCGGCAATGGGTCTTATTGGAAGAAATGATTTAAAGGAGCCGTTTACAGAGGAAGAAACAAAGCTGCTCAAATACGCAGAGGGTATATATGAAAAAACTATTGCAAAAGTGCTTTCAGTTGAACTTAAAAGAGGTGACACTCCCACAGCCTATTCCACCTGCATAAAGAACATTAAGCGTATTTACGGTGCTGAAAATCTGATTGCCATTCTTTCTGCTATGGGTAAGGACACTTTAGAGCGCTCTACTTGGCACACAACCGAAACTAAAAAGGCCTCACTCAGTCATTTGCTTGGAGTATGTGTACCACTGGAAGAGGATAGTGCCGAAAAACTGAGAGCATTGCTGAAAAATACGGACATTACCGAAAAACGTCTTATTGAGGCGGCTCTTTATTCGGCAGAATGGATTGATATTGTGGGTGAGTATCTTGGCTGGACAGGTTTCCGCAGCGGTGCTTACTACTTTATGGCGCACATGAACGAAACCTTTGACGATAAGCGCAAGGCTATAATTGCCAAATACACACCCTTATCGGATATGGAACTGAATGACGGCGCATTTGATATAAGCTGGTTTAATACAGCTTACGGTGAGCTTGGTGAAAAGCGGTTCAATATGATATATGACGCAGCAAAATATATTTCTGACGGCACAAAGCATTCCCGTGCACGTAAATTTGCTGACGCAGTTCTTGGAAAAATGAAACCTGATGAAACAGCGGCAATCATTTCCGATAAGCGTAACAAGGATTTGCTTATGGCGTACTCTTTAATTCCCCTTAAAAATGATGATGACATAAGCAGACGCTACCTGTTTTTACAGAAATTCCTGAAGGAGAGTAAGAAATTCGGCTCTCAGCGTTCTGCAAGTGAGAAGAAGGCGGTAGAAATTTCCATGCAGAATTTGTCCATAAACGCAGGATATGCTGATGTGACAAGACTTACACTGCGAATGGAAACAAAACTGATTGAGGACAACCGTGACTTGTTTGAAGGAACAGAGGTTGAGGGGGTAAAAATCCGCCTTGAGGTTGACGAACAGGGTAAGGCTGCCGTTATCTGTGAGAAGGGCGGAAAGGCGCTTAAATCCGTTCCCGCAAAGCTGAAAAAGAACGAGTTTGTGGTGCGTGTAAACGAAATGAAAAAAGCACTCACTGAGCAGTACCGCCGCACAAAGGCAATGTTTGAAACAGCAATGGAAGACGTCACAGAATTTACCTTCGGTGAGATAATAAGCCTTTACAGCAATCCTGTTGTTTCAGTGATAGTAGGTAAGCTTGTGTTTGAGGCAGAGGGAAAGTGGGGAATGCTCAGCAAAAACGGCATAACCGATTTTGAAGGAAACACAAGCCCTCTTGACGAAAAAACAAGCGTTACCGTAGTACACCCTGTAGTGCTTTACAACAAGGGAATATGGGCAAAGTGGCAGCAGTATATTTTTGACAACCGTATTGCTCAACCATTCAAGCAGATATTCCGTGAGGTATACGTGCTGACGGAAGAGGAACGTAAATTAAACCGCTCACTTCGTTATTCAGGCAATCAAATACAACCTGCAAAGGCGGTAGCCTGTCTTAAAACAAGACGTTGGGTGGCTGACGTTGAGGACGGAATACAGAAGGTTTATTACAACGAAAATATTATCGC
>JAZUOE010000197.1:0-6024 GCA_045604505.1 Ruminiclostridium sp.
AATTCGCATTGTAATTGAAAAAGAGTTTTTTACAAAAGTTGAAACGAAAAAACCAAAATCAAACCATGTTGAATCTTCAGATAAATTAAAAAATGTTGTTGTTCATGGTGATGTAACAGAGATACTTAAATTAGTTCCTGAAGAAAGTGTACATTTGACTTTTACTTCTCCGCCGTACTATAACGCACGTGATTACTCAATTTATCCAAGCTATGAAGCATATCTTGATTTTTTATATGAAGTTTTTTCAGATGTGTACAGGATTACAAAAGAGGGAAGATTTTTGATTGTAAATACTTCACCTGTTATAGTTCCAAGAATAAGTCGTGCGCATTCAAGTAAACGTTACCCTATTCCTTTTGATTTACATAGTAAATTGGTTAATATAGGATGGGAGTTTGTTGATGATATTGTGTGGATGAAACCAGAATATAGTGTAAAAAATCGCATTGGCGGTTTTCAACAGCATCGCAGGCCGTTGGCTTATAAACCTAATTCAATAACAGAATATTTAATGGTGTATCGAAAAAAGACAGATAAATTAATAGACTGGAATATAAAACAATATTCGTCGGAAATTGTTGGAAAAAGTAAAGTTGCTGATGGTTTTGAAACAAATAATGTTTGGCAAATATGTCCAAAATCAAACAAGGTTCATTCAGCTGTTTTTCCGGAAGAATTATGTGAAAGGGTTATACGATATTATTCATTTGAAGGTGATTTGGTGTTTGATCCATTTGCCGGAAGCGGTACTTTTGGCAGGACAGCTCAAAAGCTGGATAGGTATTTCTTTTTAACCGAAAAAGACGAAACATATTTCAATTATATGAAATCAAGTTTTATGGATAGTTTGTTATATAATAAAAACGCAGAATTTTTAACTTTTGATGAATTTAAGGAGATTAAGATATGACATTAAAAGATCAAGTTGTAAAAAATATTGTTAGCCGTGTTCTTTGCTCTAAAGATTATAGAATTGAGATAGTAAACCTAATCAATGCGGAATTTTTGCAATTTGCCGTTGATTTCTTTAAAAAAGTATGCGAAGCTAAGCTTAATTCAAAAACAATTACAATTGATTGGTATAAAAATACTTTTTTAAGCAAAAACTTACCGTCTGATGAGATTGCAATCAATTCCGGCTTGAACAAGAAAACTATAAGTAACATGCATCGTTCAGCAACTAAACAAATAGTAATAGATGCATCTAACGAACATTTTGAAACACTTCGTGAAAGTATTCAAGTACTTATTGATAATGAACCGGATATTGATTTAACGCTTACAATTAAATTCAAAGGAGTTAGCGTCGATTTAAATATCAATGAAAGTTTAATTGTGATCAATACACTTGCAGTTAAAAGGGCGGCACTAAGAGGAGGAGCATGGTCTACAGCTGGTAAGAGAGCTGAAAAGTATCTTATGTTGGCTTTATGTAAGTTGTATAAAGTTCCTGAAAAAAATTATAAAGCAGAGCACTTTGTTAAAAATAAAGAACTTGATGTTGACAGAGAAATAGATTTTTATTTGATTGATGATAATAAAAAAGAATATAAATGTGAAGTTAAACTTATGGGACAGGGTAATCCTGAAAGTGCAGATGCTATCATAGCTAGAGATAGTAGTTTGTTTGTCGCGGATACTCTTTCACAGCAAAATAAAAATCAGTGCGATCAGCTTGATATTTGTTGGGTAGCATGTAGAGATAATGAGGGATATAAAAGATTTTCAATGGCTTTGAAAAAATTTGGTATTCCCTTTACTGATTTTAAAGGAGACATTAATACAGAACTTTCAGATATTCTTGACGATTTGTTTAATTAAGAACTATTCGTGTTTTTTTGTAACATTTTACTTTAGAAAAAGAATTTTTTAAACTGCACATATAACTCCCGCAATAAGCAAGAGTGCTGCGGGGACAACGTACTTTCTTGGGTGATGCCATAAATCGCTTTCTGTTTTGTAATCTTTGAGCGGGAATTTTATTTCCATAAATACTGAACCAAATGCACCTAGTAAGGCAAATACGATAGCCATTGGTATATTTGTTGCGTCAAATCCGCCTGTTTGTAAGCTAAAGCTCACAAGGTAAAATGTGTAGGACAAAAGGTTGTTTATAACTATGAATGAAAAATAGGGCAGACAAAACATACGTGTTCCTGAAGGGAGAAAATGTATTGATTCTCTGAGAGAACGGTCTGCGGAGATAAGTACACAAAGGGGCGTGTTTATTGAAAGAATTGAAAAGCCCATAGGCAGAAAAGTATTGCCGCCAATATCCTTCATAAAATAGGGGAGAACTACACCCACAGCCCACATAGCTGCAGTGTTTATAAGATAATTCTTATGGGCGGTCATATAGCGGAAAAGGTATTTCCATACACTGTGTCTGTGTGTTTTTTTTATAACTGCTCCTGATGAAATGCTGTTGGTAAAATTGTAGGGATTTGCAGTTATGAGTATTGCAAATGAGATAACAAGATTTGCAAAAAGAAGAATGAGCGCATATTCGGTAAAAATTGCTCCGACGGAAAGGGCTGCCCATATTAAACTAATAACACGATGTTTTTTTGTGACAAACACAGCAGATGTTACTAAAACGCCATTAAGAGTGCAGATAATTATTCCGATTACTTCAGTTAAAACAGGCATGGAAACTGCAGAAATAACGGAAATCAGGAGTGCTGACTTTGTGATAAGCGTATAAAGTCCGTATGCGCTGATATATGAAAATGTAAAGCTGTGCTTTTTGAATGGGAGCATCGCTATGCCGCTTAGTTCTGCAAAGTTTTCTGTAGATAACGAATGCCACATAATACCTGCGGTAAATGTTCCTGACATAAGATATTTTATAAAGGGGGCAATGGTTATATTTATTTCCGCCATACGCAGTCCGAAGAAAACGGCAATGCAGATAATAATATATTTCAGGAATTTCTCAAAACCTTTACCGAACAGTTTTCTTTTAAATACTTTAAATAACATTGTCAAGCTTTAATACCTTTCTTACACTTTCAGCGGTTATTTCGCTGCCTGTGAATATGCGTGAAATTCTACCGTTTTCAAGGACCATAACCCTATCAGATGTTAGTGTTATGCACTCAAGAATGTGGGACGAAAAAAGAAGAGTTCCATGTTCTTTATAGCCTGAAATAAGGCTGTATAAAAACTCTGTACTTTGAAAATCCAACCCATTTACCGGTTCGTCAAGAAACAGCAGGGGAGCCCTCAGGGCAAAGGCTGTTATAAGGTTTACCTTTCGTCTGTTGCCCATAGATAAATCTTTCAAAAGCTTGTTTTCGTATTCTTCAAAATGAAATCCAGCTACAAGGTTATGAACATCAGGGAGTTTTTTGTTATAAGCTGAAAAAACATAGGAAAGGTACTCTCTGAAAGTGAAATAACCAAAAGAACTATCCTCTGAAAATACAGTATATCTCTGATTTTTAAATCTGTTATCGCGGAAATTCAAAGGCTTACCGTTAAATGCAATATTTTCAGCGTCATAACTTTCAAGCAAACCTGAAAGTATTTTTATAAGTGTGGTTTTTCCGGCACCGTTAAGTCCGATAAGACCTATGATTTCATTTCTGTTAAGTTCAAGGGAAAGTTCTGAAAGCACATTGTTGCTTTTTTTGTACCAACCGTTAAGATTGCGTATTTCTAAAATCTTATTCATTATTTTTTTCCTTTTCTTTTTTTCTCATGTTGTTTGCGGTGCTTAAATAAACAATACCAATGATAAGTCCGATAATTGTCATCAGAAAGTTGGCGGTAAAAAGACCGACCACAGCAGCAACAAGCCAAATAATTCCAATAATTATTCTTAAATAAAAACGTAACATAATATTTCCTCCATTAGATTTTTCTGTTGTGATTGTATTATAACATAAAAATAAGCCGTCTGCGTAAGTGTCCGCAAACGGCTGTTTTTTGTCCATGAATTGTTTAGAAGGATAATGTTGCTACCGCTGTAAAAATGCCGTTTTCAGCGGTTGTAGTAATTGTGCCGTCGTATTTTTTGGCGGCTGTTTTTGCGCTTTCAATACCCCAACCGTGAAGACCATTATCATTTTTTGTGGTTTTAAGCTTTCCTTCCGAAATGTTAAGCTGTCCGCTGAATGTGTTTACAACTTTTATAATGAGCATACGGTTTATTCTTCGTATTATCAGCTTTATACTGCGGTTTTCAGCGGTTTTGTCCTTACGAACTGCGTCAAAGGCATTGTCCAATAAATTACCCAGAACGGCACATAAATCAGCGCTGCTTATTTTCATACCTTTTGGAAATTCAATGCTTGTTTCAAAGCTTATGCCTTCATTTTCTGCGTTGGCAATCCTGCTGTTTATCAGATAATCTACAGTTTCTTCACCTGTCCAAACGGTAGTTGCAATGCTGTTAATGGGTTTTTGTAAATTATCCAAATATTCAATAGCCTTGTCATATTTTTCAGCGGTCAGCAGACTGCGTACTGCGCCTATATGATTGTGCATATCGTGAAAAGTTCTTGCGTTTTCAGAATAGGCTTTGTTCAGCAGGTTATAATCACGTTCAAGGAGTTCTGCCTGTTTTTCCTTAAGTTCAGAAAGCTCTTTTTCGGTTTCGTACTGTTTGCTTAGTCTGTAGACCATAATTCCTGAAAGGAGTATAACTGAAAGAATAAGGTAGGTGAGTGTTGTATCTTTTGAGTCATCAACTTCTTCTGAAAGGATAACAACTCCGAAAATGCTTAAAACTGATGCAAAAGAAATCATTTTTATAGTGATTTCCTTGCCTTTATAAATAAATACGGCAGCAGTGAAAAGTATTATATTCACAATCCACAAAGGAAGTTGCCCCTGCAGCGTGTTTCTGTCCGAAAAATTACCCATATCAGTCAATATGGTAATTGATTCTGCAAGGATAAATGTCCAGATATAAATTCCTATTTCGTACATGATACAAATGAACAGATTTTTTCTTCTGTCCGTGTTATGGGATAGATATAGAAAAAGCATAATCACTATAATTTCAAATACTGATAAATATGAAAGTGATATGTTGGAAAAAGACAGGGCGATGTATGAAACAATAGCACCTAATGCAGATATAAGTAAAGTTTTCAGGTTTGCTTTTTCTTTTGTCAGAAAGAAAAGACATAGAATTATCCGTATAAAGGAGCCTAGAATTTCAGAAATCATTATCATATCAAATTACCCCAATAAGTATTTATCTGTTCTTTGACTGTTTGAAGATGTGAACGGCTTATAGGAAGTGTAACACCGTTTTTGAGTATAGCGGAATTGTTTTTGATTTGCATGATATGAATGAGATTTACAATATATCCTCTGTCAATGAATATAAATTCTTCAGAGTTAATTTCCTCAAAAACAGCTTGTAGGCTTTTGCGGACTTTTGAAACGCTGCTGATTGTGTTGATAGCGGCATTTTTACCGTCACGCTCAATGTATAGAATATCTTTAAACGGTATTTTTTCAAATCTGCCCTTTACTTGAATTGTGTAGCATTTATCAGCCTCAATATTTATAAGTGAAATTGCGTCTTTGATAGCTGACGGAAGTCGTTTTTCAATATCTGATTTCGGTACATATCTGAAAATTGAAAGTTCAAATGCGTCGATTGCATATTCGATATGTGAGGTAATAAAAATTATGCGGATATCGGGCAGAAAAGGTTTTATTTTTTCTACAAGCTCCATTCCTGAAATTTCCGGCATTTCAATATCCGAAAGTAGTAAATCATAATGAAAATTATCCTCTGTTATATCGTAAAGCAGATTTCTGCTATCTGTATATGTTGTTATTTCTGCGGTGACGCCTAGCTCTTTAATTACCATTTCAAGCACGGATTTGTTATTATCTGTCATGCTTTTTTCGTCATCGCAAACAGCAATGTGAAACATATTCTCTCCCCCTTATATATAAGAATATTATAGCATATAAGGGTTAAGAGGTCAAGAATGTAAAATTGATATACATAAAAGTAAAAAGAATATATTTCACTTTACTTTATAGGAATAATAT
>JAZUOE010000198.1:0-3421 GCA_045604505.1 Ruminiclostridium sp.
AGTGTGGTTATTACAGAATTATCAACAGTTTTATAATAGCCATAGGGAGCAAATAACTTTATTGGTTTATGCCATTTATAGAGCGAAAAGCTGTCCTCATCAACCAGATGATATCTTATTTCAAGCGATTTGGCATTTGGACGGATAGCTTTTATAGCATCATACTTGCTGACATCATCTTCAAATTTAAATATTATACTCTGTTTTTCAATCCTGATATCAGTAATAACAGAATCGTGAGGCGTGGGTATTGTCGGCAGCTGTTCGCCATTCAGATAATACGGTTCAATCATAATATATTCTCCTGCAGCACTTCGTTCTGACCACTATTTTATCACATAACTCAGAATAAAGCAAGAAGTTCGTAATATCAAATTCAGCAGAATCAACGACGTCCCTTATTATCCCATAATAACCTGATTGAATTTTTTTGAAAAATGTGCTATAATCAAGAAAAAATCAGGAGGAAAAATAATTGTTTAAGAGATTTTTAAGCTACTACAAACCACACAAAAAACTACTTGTGCTTGATATGTTGGCGTCGCTTGGTGTTGCATTACTGGGCATTCTTTACCCTATTGTAACAAGAACAATGCTCAATGACCTTATACCAAACCGACAGTATCGCATGATAATAATTGCGGGTGCAGCACTGTTTATATTGTATTTTATCCGAATGCTGCTGAACTATTTTATTCAGTATCAGGGACACATGATGGGTGTGCGTATGCAGGGACAAATGAGGAGCGAAATGTTCCGTCATCTCGAAAAGCTCCCCTTCAGCTTTTACGATAACAATGAAACCGGAAAAATAATGTCACGAATGACAAGCGACCTGAACGATATTGCTGAACTTGCACATCACGGTCCCGAAAACTTCCTTATTACAGGTATCACCATTGTTGTTTCATTCTTATACCTGACAAGTATTGATATATGGCTGACCCTTATTGTTTTTGCTTGTGTGCCGGTGCTTGTTTTTGTATCACTAACACTCCGTAAGAAAATGAGAACCGCTTTCCGCGAAAGTCAGGCGGCGATTGCGCAAATCAACGGCTCTTTACAGAGCAGTATTGCAGGAATCCGTGTTACAAAAGCATTTACAAATGAAGAAAAAGAAACCGAGAAATTCGAAGAAGGAAATTCTCAGTTTATGTTGGCTAGAAAAGATGCCTACAAGGCTATGGGGCAGTTCCATTCTACCACAACAATGATTACTGACATTTTCAATGTCGTGGTGCTTATTGCAGGTGGTCTGTTTTTGTACAGCGGCAGAATCAACTTTGCTGATTACTCTGCGTTTATCGTTTCAATCAACCTCTTTCTTGGCCCTGTAAATACACTTATTCGATTTATGGAGCAATTTCAAAATGGCGTTGCAGGTTTTGAACGTTTTGTTGAAATTATGGAAACGGAACCCGAAAAAGACACCGAACAAGCTAAGGCTGTTGCACGTCTTGACGGCGAAATCAAGTTTAACAACGTCAGCAGCAGTTATGCTGAGGGGAAGGAAGTGCTGAAAAACGTCTGCCTTTCTATCGGGAAGGGCAAAACCTTTGCCCTTGTCGGACCAAGCGGCGGCGGTAAAACCACTCTCTGTCACCTAATCCCACATTTTTATAAAATCACAGACGGAGATATTTTTATTGACGGCAATTCGCTGAAAAATATCACTATCCAATCCTTAAGACAGAATATCGGTATTGTTCAGCAGGATATTTACCTGTTCAATTCAAGTATTCGTGAAAATATCCTCTACGGTAAACTTGATGCCACTGACGAAGAAGTTATTGAGGCAGCCAAAAAAGCCAATATACACGACTACATAATGTCCCTTGAAAATGGTTATGATACCGTAATCGGTGAGCGTGGCGTACGTCTTTCAGGTGGACAGAAACAGCGGCTTTGTATTGCTAGGGTATTTCTTAAAAATCCGCCTATACTTATCCTTGACGAGGCTACAAGCGCACTTGATAATGCTACCGAAATTCAGATTCAGAAATCCCTTGATGAGCTGAGCGAGGGACGTACAACTATCGTTGTTGCACACCGATTGTCAACTATTAAAAACGCTGATGAGATTGCTGTTGTGGACAATGGCGAAATCACTGAACAAGGCACTCACGAACAGCTTATGGATTTGAACGGAACTTACGCACAGCTTTACAAACAGCAATTCAGAGAGGCATAGTAACAAGGAACGTTGTCTAAAATACAGCGTTCCTTTTTTTATATAAACGAAAGTTTGATGTAAGCATATCAAAAAACAACCAAAACAAAAAGAGTTAAAAATATGAAGAAAAAACTATCAGCGCTCTGCTTATAGCAACATTAATACTGGGTGCAACAGACTACAATGCTACCGGCAACTCTGCCCCATCACCTGTAGTTTGTTTCACTTATCATATAGTGTCAAAAGTGGACTATTTCAGCCAAACAGAGGTATTTAATCAACATAATATACTATAAATTCTTTTGGTTTCCCATCTACAACACACTCTGCAACATCTCTTTGCCACCAAGTTAAAAGTGTACTTATTAAATACTCATTTAAATATTGCTTTGTTTCTAAATCATCTTCTAACATCATATTGTAATTAAATATGAAAATATGTATAGAATTAAATTCAATCCAACTAAGATCCGTAATCCAATCATTCACTCCGTCCCAACTAATATCGCTATAGGATTTTCTACAAACAAAGGGACTCCATGAAATATATTTTTTCTTCTTTTTTGAATAAACAGGAAAACGAAAACCATAAGCGATTGATTGCAATAATTCGCATTCATTTTTAATTTTCTTACCATCTAATCTAACTAAATAGCTGTTTTTTCTATCAAGATTAGTAAGAATGCTTTTCACATCTTTGGATTTTATATTTACAACCTTATTCATAACCCCTCAATATTACATTAATCTGCTTTTTTATAAATGCGCGAAAAATTAATATTGACGTATTCCCTGTTTCAAAGTTTATTTCAAATTAATTTGTTCTTGCCAAGTTGAAGCATTCCAAATTGTTATTTCAGATAGCAGATTTTTTAACGTTTTAAATTATTTTATAACTTTATCCTTCATTTGTCAAGAAAAGTATTCTTCTAGCTCACAAATGGCGTGGAAAAAACACTATGGAAAAGTTGAGATAAGCGGGAGTGATACATCAAAACTGAAGGTGCTTAAACAAAAGGAACCTGTTCCCGAGATTGAACAGGCTATAACACGGCTTTACTATATGGCGAACAGCAGTTCAAAAGAGGTACGCTGGGCATTTGGAAACCATTGCAATACATAACGACGCTCACGGGTGGAAGGAGTTGTTAGCAGTAAGCGGAGTGAAAAGGGTATGTAAAAAGAGTAACCCGACGGTGATTACAGTGGTATCGCATTCGCCGGAGTTGGAGAGGTTGGTAAAAATGA
>JAZUOE010000199.1:0-9377 GCA_045604505.1 Ruminiclostridium sp.
CCTCTGTTTCTTCGGTAACTTTATTGTTTTTCTTTGAAATAAAGCCGAGCGCAATAAAATGTCCACAGAAGATAAGCATATAAATACCGAAAAATATAAAAAATAAGTCTCCGTCTGCCATGAAATTACGTATATACATTATCGTATATATTATTTCCATAAGTATATATCCGATTATTACGCTAGGTTTAGCCATATTCTGTGCAAATTTAGGGTTTATCGCACCAACCTTTGATGCTTTTGCGCCGAATATAACGTAAATTATACAGGATATAAGTTCAGTAATTAATGCGAAAACAGTGAAAATGATAGATTCTGCTACTGCTACTGAGAGAAAAAACATAATCAGAGATAATACAGATACGCTCCAGTAAAGCGCTTTGAAACATCTGAATGCCAACTTGTAGACATAAGCCTTCTGCATTTCGTCAAGATTTTCGTCATTTAATAAATCGTTTTGTTCAAGTAAAAATTTCATGATAATTGCCTCCTTAATTTTCCCAAAAAAGTTCGTCAAGAGTTTTGTCAAGTGTTTTGCATATTGCGATACATAAATTTATTGTGGGGTTATAGTCGCCTTTTTCAATGGCATTTATAGTCTGCCTTGAAACCCCCACAGCCTCAGCTAGTGCTTGTTGGGACATATCCAGCGCTGCACGTGCAGATTTCAGCTTTAAATTTTTTGCCAAATTATCACCTCCATGCTTACTGTCACTATAATAACATAACACTTACATTTTGTCAAGTATATTTTACAAAAAATAAAATATCTTTTTCAAAAAGTAATCTGATATCCTTCTGCTTTTCATTAATTTACGTTAATATGACTTTTTTCCGCTAAAGTATTGACTTTTTCGCTTTTGTATGCTAAACTGTAAATAAGTAATTTATTGTAAATAGTGGAAAGGAAAAACATCATGAAAAAGCAGGTTATTAACTCAGAAAACAGAGAATTTCTATACGAGGCAATTTTAAAGCTGAAGACTATAGAAGAATGTGAGGCTTTTTTTGAGGATTTATGCACAGTGCAGGAGCTTGAATCCATTACACAGCGTCTTGTTGTAGCAAAATTACTCACAGAGGGTAAGGTCTATACTGATATTGTTGAAAGAACAGGCGCAAGTACCGCTACAATCAGCCGTGTAAACAGAACTCTCAACTACACAAGTAATGGCGGCTACGGTATTGTATTTGACCGTTTAGCAAACAAATAATATGGGATATTCAGCATTTGCGGAATTTTACGATTCTCTTACTGAAAATATAGATTACAGTGAGATTGCAATGTATTATGACCGTCTGAATGAAAAATTCGGCGGTATAAAGGGAATACTTTTGGACCTTGCCTGTGGAACCGGCAGCTTATCTGTTCTTTTCAGTAAAATGGGATATGATGTAATCGGAACTGATATTTCTCAGGAAATGCTTAGCATAGCTGTCAGCAAGGAGCATGAAGGGATAGAATATCTTTGTCAGAGCATGACAGAGCTGGATATGTTTGGAACCATTGACGGTACGGTATGTTCACTTGACAGCATCAATCATCTTGATAGTATTGATGATGTGCGTAAAACATTTGAAAAAGTGTCGCTCTTTTCTAATAAGGGTGCGCTTTTTATGTTTGATGTAAACACAATTTATAAGCATGAGAATGTTCTTGCTGACAATACTTTTGTTTATGATATGGAAAAGGTGTATTGCGTATGGCAGAACGAGTATGTCGGAGAGGGTAAAACGGATATATATCTTGACTTCTTCGCTGAGGATTCTGAAAGCGGTTTGTATGAACGATATTCAGATGATTTTTCTGAGATTGCATATCCTGTTGAGGTGATTAAAGAATTGCTGGTTAAAGCAGGTTTTGAGGTATGTGCTTGTTATGAATATCTCACTGAAAATGAACCTACCGAAAAAAGCGAAAAGCTGACATTTGTGGCAAGGAAAATATAGAACAAAGGAAAAAGAAAATGGGTAAAATTGTAAGAGCATTATCTGCTGACGGAAGTGTACTTTGCGCAGCGATAAATTCAACTGATATTGTAAATGAGATTTTCAGGATTCATAAAACAACTCCTGTTGCGTCTGCAGCTTTGGGACGTATTGCAACAGCGGGGTGTATAATGGGTTCGATGCTAAAAGGCGAAGATGACCGTCTTACTCTTAAATTAAACGGCGGTGGTCCTTCAGGTAACATTGTTGTTGCAGCTGACTATCGTGGCAATGTAAAATGCTATGCGGAAAATCCTCAGGTTGACCTTCCTTTAAAACCGAATGGTAAGCTTGATGTTTCAGGATATGTTGGCAACGATGGTTTTCTTGGCGTTATCAAGGATTTAGGTCTTAAGGAGCCTTATGCAACCCAAACTCCTATTGTTTCAGGAGAAATAGCTGAGGATATTACGAGCTATTACGCTGTAAGTGAGCAGATACCTACAGTATGTGCATTGGGTGTATTGGTTGACCGTGATTGGAGCATTAAGGCGGCAGGTGGATATATTATTCAGTTAATTCCGCCCTTTACAAATGATGATGCTGCAATTGAAATTATTGAAAATAATATTCGCAGTATGCAAAGTGTAACTGCTCTTATTGAGGCGGGAATGACTAGTGAGGAGATTGCCTTAAAAGGACTTGAGGGACTTGACGGTGATATACTTGATAGCTGGGACGTTAGTTATCATTGCGGCTGCAGCAGAGAACGTACAGAGCAGATTTTAATGAGTCTTGGAAAGGTTGAACTTGACAGATTGATTAAAGAGCAAGATGATGTTGAGGTTTGCTGTCATTTCTGTGATAAAAAATATAGCTTTACTTCCTCTGAAGTTGAAAAGCTTATGGAAAATGCTACAAAATAAAGATAAACCCGAAGAAAAATTCTTCGGGTTTTATTCATATTCACTGGGTAACAATCCCCATTTTATCACATCTTCCGATGAATCTACAAGCCCTAGATAGTACGCATCAAGCTCAGAAAGCTCATTTAAAATAACCTCGCCGTCAGAAACGGTATACATAATGTCATTACTGTTTATTTCAGTACAGTAATTAACATATTCTGCATTTATTGCGGTGTTTTCGTAATATAAATCATGTGCGCCGAAAGTGTGAAGTATTTCGTGTGCATAGGTTGAGGGCGGGGCAAAATGATAATCGTCAAATCTGATGTAGATATTTATAAATTCAGTGCTGAAATAATTGCCGTATATTGAAGTTGGCGGTGATGACCAGGGATTAGCCTGATTAGAAAAATCACTGTTAAAGAAAAACATATACAATATGTTATCAGCGGCATATTTGTCCATAAGAGATTGAGAATTTATATAACTCTCAATAAAATACTTCTGATTTGAATAATGGGTGCTTTCTTCTATAATCATTTTCTGATAAAAATTCGCTCCCATAAGCAGCTCCGGGTTAGTTTCCCAATCGAATACAAATTCAGCATTACCGCCATAAAAACTTACCTGTTCTGTGAGCCAATCGGTTGCTGTTTTCAGATAGTCAAGAGTCTTGTACATGGTTTCTGAATCCGCAGCGGAATCATAATCCCATACAGTATCCGTATCATTTGCAAAAATTGAAACAATAACGGTTTTACCGTCTATGTTTGCAGCATTTCCATGATTTATAGGCTGCGGAATTTCTTCTGATATGTCAGTTGTGGTTTCATTTTCAATTTCAGGTTCGTCTGTATCAACATTGTAAAGATAATCAGATGTGGTAGTAGTATATTCATACTCCTGTATCTGTTCTTTTTCATAATCGCAGCCTGACAGCATCAAAACTGCAGCTAGAGCAACTATATGCCTTTTTTTCATTACAACTCCTTACTCGTCGTCGGCAAGGTCGGGTATATCCATAACAATATCATTTCCAAAATAGTTTACAAGGGGAATAAGCTCGGTAGTGCTGAAATCCTGCTGATAAAGCCAATTAATTTCAAGCCGGTAGCTATTTATATCGTCATCAGCAATAAAGTTTACGGTGCCAAAATTATAGGGCAATTTGTAGATAGAATCCATGATTTTACGGCAATTACCGGCAAACTCATACATTGTAACTTGTGCATTTGAAAACATAATTTCAAGGTCAATAACGTCACTGTCCTTTAAATCAGCAATGCTGTCATATTCTGCGGGGTTATCGCCATAGATGTGAATTTCAATAACAACATCTTTTACTATATCATGTGATATTTCACGGCTGATTTCTTTTTCCAGCATATTCTGCAATCTTTCCTCTGCATAATAACGCTCACCGCCTGTTGAGGAATTGGTTATTGATATGAGTGACATTACAAATGACAATACAATCAAAGAAAGGGTGAGAATCAGGCTTTTAAGATTATAGCGTATACGAGCAGAGCGGTTTATGAAAATCGCCATGCCGATTTCAACACCCAAAAATACAAGCATAAGAGGGGCAACCTTAAGTGAGGTCAATATGCCTGTAGGGGAGAATAGCGAGATAGTCATTGCAATTCCCATAAGTATGAGAGAGGCGGCAGCGGAAAATGTGCCTATGTAATGGTATCTGCGTCTAGGGGGACGGGGTTCATTCGGAACATGAACAGTGGCAAATTTAATTTCCAACTGTTGTGTTTCAATCTCAACCTCTTTTTTCAATTGTTCTATCTCTTCGGTGCTTTTGCGCAGTTCTTCTTCACTTTCATCAAACTCTTCGGTATCATATTCTTCAGAGATATCCTCTTCAGATTCCATGATTTCTTCTATTGTTTCAGGAGTTTCATCAGAGTTTTCAGTGTTCATTACTGCTTTTTGAAGGTCTGTCATTTTTCTGCCCCCTTTCTTTTCTTAATTTTAGCATAAAATGGAGAAAAAAGCAATACATAATAAAAACCACGCTGTAAAAACGTGGTTTTTATATTTATTATCTGAAACGTTCAGGTTTTCTTACAGAGCCCCAGTAAATTTCATCAAGATAATCCAGCGGGTTCAAGCTTGTAAGACCATATTTAACCTCAAAATGCAGATGAGTACCTGTTACACGTCCGGTTGCGCCCATAGCGGCAATAAATTCACCTTGAGTTACCTGCTGCCCGGGAACAACGTAAATTGCACTATTATGTGCATAA
Organism: Ruminiclostridium sp.; assembly: GCA_045604505.1. Lineage (GTDB taxonomy): Bacteria > Bacillota > Clostridia > Oscillospirales > Ruminococcaceae > Ruminiclostridium_E. The sequence goes on from JAZUOE010000199.1 coordinate 5,096, forward strand.
AGGGTTGTGTAGCCGTTGCCGTGGTCGATAATTACGCAGTTACCGAAATCGCCCAGCCAACCTGCATGAGTTACAGTACCACTTGCACCTGCAAAAATAGCCGCTCCGTAGTAAGAAACAATATCAAGACCAACGTGACCGCCGTAACCACCGTCCCAGTGAGTTAATTCACTCAGATGTCCGCCCTCAACAGGCCATATATATTTGCCGTAGTCAGCGTCTGCGTCTGAATATAGGCTTTCGGGAGTTGGTTTTGTGCCTTGTGCAATTCGTTCTGTTACAGGGATAGAGGTAACGCGTGAATTTGTAACAACACGGTTTGTTTCAAAGCTGTTTACGTATGTTACTTTGGCAGTAACATTGTTTACACCGGGTACACCTTCGGTTGTAACACGGGAAACGCCTGTATAAAGAGTATTATCGCTGTAGTATTCAGTTTCAAAATCAACGTATGTATCGTAATTTTCCACAACAGTAACGTTTACTGATAAGAACGGAACTTCCTCACGGCTCTTTATACTATTTCCGATGTGTAACTCGGTATCAGAGAAATTAGGATTCATCAGTTCAAGCTGAGCCTGTGTAAGACCTAATTTACTGCAAATAGATTCGTGAGTATCGCCCTCTTCGATTATGTAATAACCTGCGCCTTTCTTTACGCTTGTGAGCTGTGAAATAAGCCAGTCGGTATCAATAATACTTCCTGAAAGATAAAGACCTGCGGTATCGCATTCAATTTTATCTGCAAAACTGATTTCAGCGTGAGGGTAGTTGGTTTTGTATTTTTCCAGTATTCCGTCAAGGGTTGCCTTAACTTCTGTATTATCGAACATAGCGCCCATAAAGACACCGTTGAGATAAAACCCGTAGGCGTATTCAACGCTTAAGTCCGAGTATTCCAGCATTTTATCCGCAACCTGATATTTAGTCAGAGTGTTCTGATTTTCTATCAGCTCAATAGAATATTCAGGGTCAACCTGAATATTTTCTTCACTTCCCAAATAGTTGATACGGTCCTTAAGTATGTCTTCAGCGTCATAATAAACCTGCTCATTTTCAATGTAACCTAAGAAACGTCCGTTTACTGTAAGTTTTACAGCGTAATTCAGCGAAGTTGCATAAGAAATAATGTTGAAGAAGAACAAAATACAAACAATAGGTGCTGCAACATTAAAAAGTGTAACAGCAAGTCCTGTTTTACCGAAAAGAAATTCGCCGAAATGTCCTGCGGCAATTTTTATGCCGTTCCACAAACCGCCTTCCTTTTTGCCTGTAATAATGTCCTCTTTTGCACGAACAATAGCATTCCATATTCTGACAAAAGGAGAAATCAGGATAATGCCGAAATATTTCAGCTTTGTAAAAACATCTTTTCGCAAGGTAACTGTTTTATTCCATACAAATTTAAAGAATGAAAAAATTTGCTTACCTGCATAGATAATAAGGTGAATAATTACTGAGCAGATATATTTTCCAAAGTTGGAGAGATATAACGCTGTAAAAGCAGAGGCTTTTTCAAATGTTTTTTTCTTCTTATTATCTGTAGTTTCAATTACTTCATTGTTATCGGTATTCAAAAAAAGCCTCCTTTCAGAAAATTATCTATAGTATTATAACATACTTGATTAAATTTTGCAAGTTTTATAGATAGTTTCACCGTTTTGCAACAAAATGTTACCAAAAAACAACGCTCCGCTATGCAAAAGCACAGCAGAGCGAAAGTTATTAATCCTTAGAAAGAGCAGGGGGAGTGAATCTGATACGAATGTCAGGCATTTTGTTGATAGTTGAGTAGTAGTTTGTCTGCCAATCATCACCCTGTGAGGGGTCGTTTTCGCCTGTTGCAGGTGGCGCAAAAATTTTAAGTGTGAGGTCAGCCGCACCGTCAAGAGGCTTTTCGTAGAAAGCACTCATAAGGTCAATTGTCTTTGCCTTAGGAGATTTGTAGAACCACTTTCCGTTAATTTCCATCATAAGGTTTACGTCCTCGTCAAATGTAACCTCGCAGAATACAGGGTTCTTTTCAAAATGAAGAGGAATAGCAATACCTTCAGCGTCTTCAGAACCGCCCCAGCGGAGCTTTGCGGGGAATTGAATGTCGCCGGTTTCTTTAATTTCAGGATAGAAGAAATCGTCGTGGATAACTTCCTTATAGGTTTTCATTTCAGGCTGTTCAATACCAACATCAGGGTTATTAGGGTCTTCAATTTCAAGACCAAGACGGCCTCTGTCACGGAACTGATAGAATGTAAAGCCGCTGAGCCATATATCCTTGTCAGCCTTAAGCATATCGCAGAAACGCTGTACCATTTCAGCCTGTTCAAAGGGACCTGTAACGTCACCGTCGGCATTAAATTCGCTCATAACCATAGGCTTTTCTGTGCCACCGCAGATTTCCTTGAAACGAAGGTAGCTGCGCTTTGTTTTTTCGTAGATTTCGCTTACGGCTGAACGTCCGAAGGAATTACCGCCTTCTTCTGCAACGTCATAAGGCCAACCCCAGTGTAGTGCCATGTATTTGTCAACAGACCAAATATCTGTTACCTTTACTGCCTCAGAGAATTCCTTTTCCATTTCAATTTCTGTCTTGTTAAGGTCTTCAATACCGCCGATACAGAGAATTGTAGAAACGTTAGGAGCATATTCCTTGATGATTTTGTGGAAACGTACATAGAAATCGGCAACACCCTGATAGGTTGTTCTCTTTGTGAATGAAAACCAGTTACCTGTAGCCTCATGGTTAATTCTCATCTGCATACGTCCGTATGTTCTGAGTTCCTGAGCAATCTTGATAAGATGCTCGTCAGAAACGTTAGGGTCAATTGTAAGGGTGAGGATAACGTCCTGACCGTGCTTTCTGATATCCTTCATAAAGTTGAAGGGTTCACCCTCTGTATTTCCGCCGATACCACCACCGTATGGAAAGTAATCATCATAAGGGTAGTCCCATTGGAAGGAAACCTGCGCATCTTTCATAACTTCAGAGATACGTCCCGGCCATTCCTTATCAAGAGGGTAATAGCAGTACATAAGGTTTACTGCTCTGTGGGGTCTGCCTAATTTGTGAAGTATGTAGTCCTGATTTACGTATTCGCCTCGTTCACTGCCGTCACCTAAGTCAACAGCGCACTTTGCGGGACCTAAGTGAATTGCTTTAATCTTGTCCATAGCTTTTTTCCTTTCGTATAATAATTTCCATAGGAATTTAAGTTCATACTACAAGTATAACATATTATGAAAACGATTTCAAGAGGTTTACAAAAATATTTTTGCAAAATTAAACCCTGTTGGAAAACCAACAGGGAAAAGCTTTATATTTGTACTCCGAAATAGCGCAGAGCTTTTTTCATAAGTTCATAGTCGGATTTATAATAAGGAGTAGTCAGCATTGCTCTATCTCCGGCAAAATATTCAACATTGAAGTAAACAGTACTGTAATCCTCGTTATAATAGAAAGTACACTGCAAAAAAGTATCCTTTGATGCGTAGTAATTAACAGGCTCAAGTTTTAGCAGTTCTTCCTGATTTTCGTCAAGCTTTAGCTTAAGTTCCTTAAGGTCAACCGTAACGTACTGTACTTTTTTGGTTTTAGGCAAAGCCTCTGCAGCTTTTTGCTCCTCAGGTTTAAAGATTTTCTTTTTTCTGAAAAACATTTGTATTATCCTTTCATGTATACAGAAAAAGCTGTTCTAAAAAGAACAGTTTCAATGGCTATAATTGTATAAAATTAACATACTATGTTTATTATAACAAATATTAATATTTATGTCAATATAAATATACATAATAAATGTTTTTTAGCGTCTTTTGCTTTCCAACATACATCACTTAAATTTGTGCAAATATAACAATTTTTGTCAAAAATACATTAAATATTTTTAAAAGGTATTGCAATTTTCAGAAAATATGTTACAATTAATATAACGGAAAGGTATACATAAATGCGTATCCGTAATTAAGAAAGTTATAGCTTTCATTGATGGAAAGGATTGGTTACTATGAAGATTTTATATGCAGCCAGTGAAGCGCAGCCCTTTGCAGCATCAGGCGGTCTTGCCGATGTAGCAGGTTCACTCCCTAAGGCACTTGTTGAAGAAGGTCATGAGGTTATGGTAGTAATGCCATACTATATCAATACAATCAAGCAGGAAGTTCGTGATACATTTGAATATGTTACAAACTTTTATGTACCTGTAGGTTGGCGTTCTCAGTATTGTGGTATTTTCAAGACAGAACTCAACGGCGTTACTTATTATTTCATTGATAATGAGTATTATTTCAA
>JAZUOE010000200.1:0-7314 GCA_045604505.1 Ruminiclostridium sp.
CGATTATATTTTTTTGAAAGGAATAATAACTATGAAAATTTTAGTTGTAAACGCAGGCAGTTCTTCCCTTAAGTACCAGCTCATCGAAATGACAGATGAGACGGTTCTTGCAAAGGGTAACTGCGAAAGAATCGGTATTGACGGTCACATCAAGCACACAGCTCACACAGGTAAGGTTTTTGAAACCGACTGCTCTTTCCCTACTCACACAGAGGCTTTTGAAAAGGTTGTTGAGGTTCTCACAACAGGTGAGGCTGCTGTTATCAAGAGCATGGACGAAATTGCCGCTGTAGGTCACAGAATCGTGCAGGGTGCTGAAGTATTCAGCAAGACTACTATCGTTACAGACGAAGTTATTCAGAAGATTGACGACTTAGCTGAACTTGCTCCCGTACATAACCACCCCCACGCACTTGCTTTATGGGCTTGTAAGAAGGTTATTCCCGAAAATGTTCCTCAGTGCGTAGTTTTCGATACAGCTTTCCACCAGACAATGCCCGAAAAGGCTTTCATGTTCGGTATGCCTTATGAGTGCTATGAAAAGTACCATGTAAGAAAGTACGGTTTCCACGGCACATCACACCGTTTTGTAACCGCTGCTCTCGCTGAAAAGCTCGGCAAGGACATCAAGGACCTTAAGATTGTTTCCTGCCATCTCGGAAACGGTTCTTCTATCACTGCTGTTGACGGCGGTAAGTCTGTTGATACATCTATGGGCTTTACTCCCCTTGACGGTGTTATCATGGGTACACGTTCAGGTTGTGTTGACGCATCTGCAGTTACTTTCGTTGCTAAGAAGTTAGGTCTTACACCTGACCAGATGAGCGACTACCTCAACAAGAAGTCAGGATTTCTCGGCTTAAGCGGTATCTCCAGCGATAACCGTGATATTGAGGCTGCTGCTAAGGACGGCAGCAAACAGGCACAGCTTGTTGGCGAAATGCTCAACTACGAAATCAAGAAGTACATCGGCTCCTACACAGCAGCTATGGGCGGTCTTGACGCTGTTATCTTTACAGGCGGTATCGGCGAAAACGCTGATAAGGTTCGTGCAGGTGCTTGTGAGGGTATGGAATACTTCGGCATCAAGCTTAACGAAGAGCTTAACGCTAAGACAAGAGGCGAATTTGTTAAGATTTCCGCTGATGATTCCAAGACACAGGTTTGGGTTGTTCCTACAAACGAAGAACTTCTTATCGCAAGAGATACAAAGGAACTCTGCGGTCTTTAATAACAAACAAAGGGCGGTTTACCGCCCTTTTTTATTTTACAGCAAACAAAAAAGCAACCCGAATGGGGTTGCTTTAACGTATTAATCAACACCTATTGATATACCGCCGGGACGTTCATTAGGCTGAATAACAACTGTAACAGGGCTGCTAGGTGCCCATTCAAATGCGTAGGATTCACCTGACGCCTGACCGATGAAATTTCTCCATGTGATATCTGTTTTAATCTGCGGGTCGCAATAGCCATTGCCCATCCAGCAAATAACCGCATCAGGGTCAACGCTTATTGTATTTGAAGTGTTGACATTTGATAATACAATCGGGTTACCGTTAGCAAGAACCGCAACATAGGAATTATCCCCTCTGCCTGTAATTGCAGTGGTGCAGAGTCCTTTTTGTGACAATATACCACAGCCGATAAAACGAACGTTATAGTCGCATTCTTTTGTGAATGCAAGAATATTTTCAGATTCAACAGAAATTGTTTCACCGGGAGAAAGCTTATACGCTACAACGTGCTGTGCATAACTTGCGTAATATGTAGTGCTGTCGCCTGAAAAATTCGCTTTCATAAGCTGAATATTTTCACCCGTTACTCGTCTTGCAACCTGCCCTAATATTGCAGATGCCATATTCTGCTGTGGTCCAAGCAGTACCTTTTCAAATGTATAATTCTTTTGTCCGGCATTTTCACCTGCGATAAATGAACCTTTTTTCAAAAAGATTGAATCCTGACCTTTGCAGATAACACGCAGAGTCAGCTCGTTTACTGTATCAAATGTAACCATATCTATGTCCTTTCTTATGTTGTTTCAATTCCGTAAAAGTCGCAAAGTCCCGCAAGGTCCCTTGCAACACCGTTTCCGATTGCATTGAACTTCCAATTTCCGTTATGCAGATATATTTCACCAAGCATCATGGAATTAACGTTAGAATAATATTCTGTCAGCGAAAAGCTGACAAGCTCAGCATTTCTTGATACGTCCATAATTCTGAGGTAAGCGTCGGAAATCATGCTGAAATTCTGCCGTTTCTGAAGTGCCTCGTTTATGGTAAGTACGAATACAATGCGTTTTGCATTTGAATTAAGCTTTGCAAAATTAACCTGTATCGACTGCATATCCTGTGATTCGGTGCCGTTAAAAGATAATGCGCCATCAGGACTTTTAGGCTGACCATAAAATACAAACCACTCTTCGCCAAGCGCTTTTGAATTATCTCCAAGAATGAAAGCTGAAACATCTACATCGCAACAGCTTGTGTGCCAACCAAGACACACTTTAATCTGCGGCGCGTTTCCGGCAGGGCAAATATTTGTTTTAGAACCCTTGCTCACCCTGTTTACCAGCGTAGGAGTAGGTTTATTTGCATTTATAGGTGCAGGATTATTCTGAACGGGCGCTGACGGTATACTTTGCTGTACAGCATTAGGGGCATACCCTGTTGACGGAGCTGCAACGCCGCCCGAACCGTAAGCGGCCTGAACATTGCTCATAGCTGAACCTACAGACGGCATAACATTATTAAAATTGTTCTGAGGCGGGTTATTTGATTGAATAACAGGCTGATTGTATTGCATATTATTCTGCTGATTATTCATAGAGTTTGATATAGACTGTGCCGCAAGACCAACTCCAAGCCTAGCAGCGGTAGAGGCCAGACCGCCTGTATTTCTTGTGAATGCTGTATTCATTCCCAAAATGTTATTACAGCTAAACGGCGCATTTATACGGCTATTATAACCTAGAATGTTATTCCTGTTAAACATCACGGTATTGCGCATTATGTTGTTGAACATAAAAATCTTCCTTTTCACATTTATGCTTTGCGGCAGAGTATACCGAAAACTAACTACAATTCAGTTTACTGATACAATAAGCTGCCGAAGACTTAAGCTTTCATTACAGAATTTTCACTATAATTCTAGCACGATTCAGGTTAATAGTCAAGATTTTATAGTTTTTAATTTACAAGACAACCCACAGTGCTTTATAAGAATTCACTCCATATTCCATCGGGAATATGGAGTTTATTAACGGTCTGAGTAACCCTTGCGGGTTGCTTTTTTTAATTATCAGGATTTGCCGGTGGCGGACCTGCCTCACTCAGCTTTTTCTTCAATGCTATTGAGGAATACTCGCCGTCCTCCATTGTTACACTGCCGCCGTCACGCAGCCTTGCCAATGCGTCAACTGTACCCTGAACACCGTCCGCAGATGCCTCCATAGCGTCAGCAACCAACTCGTCTGCAAAATCCGAACCGATAAATCTGTTAACGCTCTGCTCCATGTACTCATGGTAGCGGACAAGATATTTCTGTGCTAACTCCTTGATAGGAGCGTAAACCGACTCTTCAGATTCCACAATATTTTTAAAGGTTTCATTAACCTTTGCGTCCATTTCAAATCTGAGGCGCTCTGAAACATAACGATATGTAGCAGAAAGAGAGGGTGTATTCAAAATTGTGGTGGTAAATTCAATAAATCTGCGTCTGTCCTTAAACTGCAGGAAGTTACAAGCAAAGACAACGCTCTCATAATAGTTGGGAGAAATGATAACCTGACCGTTTATCTTAGTTTCTCCGGCAAGGAGTAGCTGTAAATGCTCGTCAGGAAGTTCAGAAATAGCGAAAGCAGAGAAAAGCATTTCAGCGTCAGGCAGCTTTTCAATATTTTGTTCAATAAGCACCGGAAGACTTCTTACAGCACCCTTAAGAGAAATATTCTTATCTGCCTTTGCGCGGATTTCACTATGAAATTCCGGTACAGAAAAACGTCTGTTCAAAAGGAAATTTTCAAGGGCACTTCTTGAAATACTATTCAGCGGCAGCTTTGCATACGGGCTTGAAAGTGCCACAATACGCTCGGAATTTGTAATTTCATCATAACCATAAAGCACATCTCTCATAGGCTCTATAAAAATACAAGGGAAGTCCTCGCCTCTCATAAGACAAGCGGCTGCGTTTGTGTGACCGCTGAGAAGTGCGGAGAAAACACCTGTAAGGTGGTAAGCAATACCGCCTAAACGTCTGCCCTTTTTCATACGTCCGATAGCGGTTGTTGTTTTCTTTTCGCTGAAATTTGAGAAATTTGCTGTAGGAACCAAAAATGCAGGTTCATACATTTTATCATAGCCTATTACCGAATTGCAGGGTGCAGAACCGTTAAGCTCATGCTTGATAAGATAACCGTTCCAGAAAAAGTTACCCGCACCGTCGGTAGGATAAGCCTTACCTGTGTGAATTACGTAAAGTCCGTCGTTAAGTAGCTCCAGTACAGGCTGCACCGCCTTTGCAAGAGAAGAACCCTCGTAGAAAAATTCCTCAACCGCATTTTTCAGCTTATTGCCCAAAACGTTCTTGCATTTATCAATAGACGAACACTGCCAAATCTGACGGTTTGACGTATCATCGTCAGATGCGCTGAACACGTTTATAAGGCTTTCGTTTCCGATATAGAAAGTCTTTCTTTTTGTATTAAAAGACCTTGTAGTGTCACATTCACCAATGATACCTCTGCCGTTTACAACGTTAACCAGCAGGAATTCTCCTAACGGGTTGCGCAAAGATTCAATTGTAATAGTAGGTTTCAAAAGTTTTACCTCCGCTTAAGCAGCAGGGCTGCTGATTTTATACAAGCCGTTATCGTGCAGTTACTCGGCTTGAAATAAAGGAAGAAAGGTCATTATGTGCATTCTTCGGGAAAATGCGCTTTGGTATCCAGCACACCGACCTGTCCTTGCAGACAATTACAATAGTAGTCTTTGTTTCAAAATAAAAGTCTGCCTGTGACCAGGGGATAAGTTCCATTCCTGTATAAACGCACTTTTCAACTGCCGCAAAACCTGCATGTGCAACCACAATTACGTTTTCCTCCATAGTTGAAACATCGTGCTTTATGTAATCCGCAAATCTGAGTCTTGCAATAACGCTGCCGATAAGATATATTGCAACGCCCACACCTATACCGCAAAAAATTGAAATAGGCAGGTAGTAGAACCAACTTGTAGCAAACTCGCCTCTTATAAATGTGAGGAGCAGGAACACGATTACAAACACAAGTCCGCCAATAAGGAAGGTGTATTTTGCTGTGCGGCTGTGAATGTGGGCAACGCTGCCCGAATTAATATCCTTTTCGTTATACAAGCAATCAGCAGAAAAAGATTGTTCAGGTATGTCAACTGAACTGTAGTTGTATTTCGGTGGGAGAATACGCTGTGTAAGGCGGCATTTTGCACCTGTAATCTGTCCTTCAACAATTGTCCTGAAACGAATCAGCTGAGCCGTTCCCGAAAAACAGCCTTTAGGTATTGTGTAGCTTTCACCGTCATCGGTTATCAGCGTAAAAGCTGTCTGATTTTCAGTGTAGTTCTTTATTTCCGACCATTCATATATTAAAGGAATATCGCTTGTATTGCGGAAAACAGAGAAAAAATCTCCTATAAGGAACATCTGTTCACTCTGACTGACATATATTCTTTCGCCCTTCAACGAATTAAACGCCATTGTTAAGTCACGCCTTTCGTTTTGTGAATTACTGCCAAACGGCACTATTCGTAATATCGGTCAAAATCCGAAAAACTGAACTGTTTTTTACAAAAAAATCAAAAAATCCTGAAAAATTATTTTCTTTCACCAAAAAGCTGAACCCAGTAAGTTTTATTCTTATACTTAAATGCACTGATTCCAACTAAACTTCCGCTCTCGTTAAGAATATTCTCTCTGTGGTCAGGAGAATCCATCCAAAGTTTCATTACTGTTTTGGGGGTGGAAAGCTTACCCTCTGTGAAAGCAATGTTCTCACCTGCAAAAGAATATCCGAAATCTACTTCCTCAAGCACTGTAAACCACTTGCTGTCATTGGGGCGGGTGTGGCTGTAGCTGTCATAAAGCTCTTCAGCACGAATTTTCGCTGCCTCATAAAGCGCAGGGTCCATTTCAAGAGCAGGTAAACCCGCTTTCGCACGATATTCGTTAACAAGCTTAAGAACCTCTAAAGATGTTTCATCATATTCGGGCTCTTCAATCATGTCCTCTCTGCCGCCTGTAGCAGCAGTTATGGTGTATGCACTTGATTTCCACGCTTCCTTTGTGGCATAAGCGTAAACAATCTGACCTTCCTCAACGGTAAAGCTGCCGTCATACTTGGCTGACTTCTTTGTTGGCTTGGTTCCGTCTGTTGTATAATAAATAACGGTGTCCTCTGTAGGTGATGTGAGGGTGATTATGTAATCGCCGTTCTTTTTCTTCTTAGCGACAACCTCAACCTTCTGACATTTTCTTCTAAGGCTGATTTTTATTGCGTCAACCTTTTTGCCGTTTTCATCAAACTCGGCAATACGTAAGGTAACAGCCGCTCTAGCACGAAGACGAACGGTGTATAATGTTGAATCCTCTGTGGGAACAGAACCGTCGATTGTATATCGAATAGTGTGATTTTCGTCTGTTGGCTCCAGCACAAGATATGTATACTTTGAAGAATAGGAAATCTTGTAGGAGATACCTTTATTAGCCGCTCCTGCGCTGATGCTGAAAATACCGGTAATAAGCATTACCGCAACCATAAAAATACTTAAAATAGACTTTGCCTTCATATAATCCTCCGAAATCGTCCCGGTTATTTATTTAGGGACACTTTAAAACTGCTCAAAATTAATATTACCACATTTTTTGAGTTAAAACAACCATAACAGCATAATTTCGTCAATGAAGTAAAATTACGGTAACAATTTTAGTGCAGAATAACAAATAAAATGGCAAAAACAGGAAAAGCCCATAATATTTATGGGCAAAATAAAAAACCTCACGAAATTCGTGAGGTTTAACTATGGAGCGGATTACGAGGCTCGAACTCGCTACCTCCACCTTGGCAAGGTGGCGCTCTACCAGATGAGCTAAATCCGCATAGAATGCGCTATATCAGCACTATTGCACCAATTAAGCGTCATTCTGTTTTGGTGCCTCCGATCGGAATCGAACCAATGACACGGGGATTTTCAGTCCCCTGCTCTACCAACTGAGCTACAGAGGCGCATCAGGCAAGGAGTATTATACCCAAAACTTGGCGACTTGTAAAGGGGAAAATCG
>JAZUOE010000201.1:0-7836 GCA_045604505.1 Ruminiclostridium sp.
AGGATAACATCAGAGAAATGGTAACAGGTATTTGCAAGAAATATCCCCTTTATGAATAATTCCATTTAAAAATATAGGAACAAATAAAAGTCAAGGAGATTTACAATGACAAACAATCCGATTATAACTAATCCTCAGGACTCAGTTGCACCTATCGGCTTAATTGCTATGGACAGTGCAACAGATTTAGGAGAAAAGATTAACAGTTATCTTGTAAAATGGGCACAGGAAGGCGGTTTAAACATAGATTCCTTCTTGGTTGAAACACATTGTCCCAGATTTTCTTCAGGTGACGGTAAGGCTTTAATTAAGAAGTCTATTCGTGGTGATGACATTTATATTCTTGTTGATGTTGGTAACTACAACTGCAAGTATCAGCTTTTCGGTCAGGAAAACTGCATGTCCCCTGATGACCATTTCCAGGATTTAAAGAGAATCATTCAGGCAATGAGCGGTAAGGCTCATAGAATTACTGTTATTATGCCTATCCTTTTTGGCGGCAGACAGCATAGAAGAAACTACCGTGAATCTTTGGACTGTGCTTATGCTCTTCAGGAGCTTGAGGCTATGTCGGTTGAAAATATCGTTTGCTTTGACGCTCACGACCCCAGAGTTTGCAATGCTATCCCCCTTACCGGTTTTGATAACATTATGCCGACTTATCAGGTTCTCAAGGCTATGTTCCAGACTATTGACGACCTTGAGGTTTCTCCCTCTTCCTTTATGGTAATCAGCCCTGATGAAGGCGCACTTAACCGTAATATGTACTATGCCTCTGTTTTAGGTGTAAACTTAGGTATGTTCTATAAGCGCCGTGATTATTCTAAGGTTGTAAACGGTAGAAATCCCATTGTTGCTCACGAATATCTCGGTACTTCCGTAGAGGGCAAGACAGTATTTATCTCTGACGATATTATTTCTTCAGGTGAATCAATGCTCGATATTGCTTATGAGCTTAAGAAGAGAAACGCAAAGCGTATTATTGCCTACGCAACATATCCTATTTTCACAAATGGTCTTGAAAAGTTTGACAAGGCTTATGAAGAGGGAATGATTGACTATGTGTTTGGTACAAACCTCACATACAGAACTCCTGAACTTCTTTCCAGACCTTGGTTTGGCGAGGTAGATGTTTCTAAGTATATTGCATATTTCATTGCAGCACTTAACCATGATGTGTCTATCAGTGCGGTTATTGACCCCCACGAAAAGATTAAGGCACTCCTTAAGAAGTACAACGTTAAGGGCGGAGCAGCTGCTGAATAATTTTGTAATAATATTTACGCCGTGCAGTTTTACTGTACGGCGTATTCATCTGATAAAGGGGGCAACAGAATGCCATTAGCTGATAGTGTAAGACCGAAAACCCTCAGTGATGTTGTTGGTCAAAAGCATATTCTTGGCAAAGGAAAGCCATTGCGCCGAATAATCGAAAGCGGAAAAATTCCGAACATGATTTTTTACGGCTCATCAGGAATAGGTAAAACAACCGTCGCCAATATAATAGCCAATTCCACAGATATGAACCTGTATAAGCTGAACGGAACCAACTGTTCAACTGCGGATATAAAGGATATAATTTCTTCAGGCGGCAGCTTTGGCTTTGGCAGGGGAACGCTTTTGTATTTAGACGAAATTCAGTATCTGAATAAACGTCAGCAGCAAAGCTTACTTGAATACATTGAAAATGGTGATATAACCCTTATTGCCTCTACAACTGAAAATCCATACTTCTATATCTATAACGCAATTCTTTCCCGCTCCACTGTGTTTGAATTCAAGCCTGTAGATGAGTCTGATATTGTACCTGCATTAAAACGTGCCTTAAGCATTTCAGCAGATGAGCTAAAGCTTAACTTCACTGTTGAAGAGGGCGTGTATGAGTATATAGCACGGGGCTGCGGCGGTGATGTGCGTAAAGCTATAAATACAATTGAGCTTTGTATGTTGTCAGCGTCAGGGGGGAACATTGACCTTGAATTAGCAAAGCAGTTGACTCAAAAAAGCTCAATGAAATATGACCGTAACGGCGACCAGCATTATGACATTCTTTCCGCTTTTCAGAAATCAATTCGTGGTTCTGATGAAAATGCGGCACTTCACTACCTTGCCCGACTTATAGTAGCCGGAGATTTGCCCTCAATCTGCCGCCGTCTGCTTGTAATTGCCGCAGAGGACGTAGGACTTGCTTACCCTAACGCTATTGCCATTACCAAAGCCTGTGTAGACAGTGCGTTGCAGTTAGGTTTTCCTGAGGCACGTATACCGTTAGCTGAGGCTGTTATTCTCCTTGCTACTGCGCCAAAATCAAACAGCGCTGAGGCTGCCATTGATAAAGCAATTGCAGACGTTGAGGCAGGGAATACAGGCGATTTTCCCCGACATTTACAGAATAAGCATTACGACGGAGAGGGTGCGGCAATAAAAGGGCAGCATTATCTTTATCCTCACGATTACCCCAACCATTATGTAGAGCAGCAGTATCTTCCTGACAAGATAAAAGACCGTGTTTATTACGAATTCGGTGATAATAAACTTGAACGGGCTGCCCTTGAATACAGAAAGAAAATCAAGGGGATTACTCAGTAAAGTCCGTCTGTATGATTTTCGGACAATTTTCCGTAGAATAAACCCATTTATCAATATGTTCGCTGTCATAAAAGTAATTGTATGGCAGCGGCTTTTTGTTTTCCATAGGGAATTTATCCACAATAATCAGCTTTATTTTTATTTTTTCGGGGATAATTGCCTTAATGTAAATGCTGACCATATCGCCGGGCTGAACATCTTCTTTAATTTCCGCAAGACCTGCAAGATTTGGTGTCAGCTCTACAAATATTCCGTAATTTTCAACCGAGCGCACAATTCCTGTTACGGTTTCTCCGATTGAATAAAGCTGTGCGTTTTCCTGCCACGTACCTAATAATTCCTTATGAGATAGGGTTATTTTGCCGTTATCAATATTTTTCACAACCGCCTTTATGTTCTGACCTACTGTAAATCTGTCAGAAGGGTGTGAAATTCTTGAAACGGAAATAAGGTCAATAGGTATGAGAGAGGGTATTCCGCAGCCTATATCTACGAATGCGCCGAATGCCTCTAAATGGGTTACTCTGGCGTTAATCACATTTCCACAGCAAAGCCTGGAAATATAATTTTTGATACATTTCTCCTGTGCCATTTTTCTTGAAAGAATAATTTCCGCATTTTTATTTTCATTTCTGATAATATCCTTTACCATAAAGCAAACAGGCTTATTTACACGAGAAATCAGAGCAATATCCCGTGTGGTGCCTTCTTCTATTCCCATTGCACCTTCATTGCGGGGGATAATTCCTGCTGCAAATCCCAAATCCACAATAAGGTTATGTGTATTATCGCACAAGGTACAAAGCGCCTCTGCAATAATTTCCTTTTTCTGCATTTCCTCAAGGGCTGACAGGCTTGAAATGTGCAGCAGATTTGAGGGCTGCTTGTATAATTCTCCTTCAGGCATATATCCATTCATGGCTGTACCGTTCCTTTCTTTTTATGAAAAGTCTTTTTTCAATACTTATGAAAGGAAGGGAATTTATATGACAAGAAAATCCCGCATAGTAATCGGTGGATAATCATATAAAAGTAAATCCCACAGGGAATTTAAATCTCTGCAGGATTTTTAATATAGATTTATTCAATAAATTAGAACTAAAGTAAATGGGTCATTTGTCGATATTTTCATTTTCTCTTATCCAATTTATAAACGCCTCTCTTCCTAGATGATTTGTGACATCTCCACAAAGATGAAAACCGTTTGGATGTACTTCAAAGTTAAGAGGTTCCTCGTATATTCCAGATACATCTATATTACCTATCACCGGTAAATTACTTTTGTTTCGGTTTGTATATATATCAATGCAAGTTTTTAGTCTCCAAGAAATTAAAACATTGTCTGCCCGTTTAAAAAATTGCTGGAATATAAGGGGCTTTAAATCGTTGACGTCAATTTCTGCTATTATAACCTTGTGTTTGAATATAAGTGGAGTAATCATTATGTGACAAAACGGATAAGACCAACGTCCTGGTTCAAGTTCCATCTTTTTCGGTTCACTCAAAACAATGGCAACACCATAAAAATTAGGCTCAGGATTAGTTCTTATAACATCACCTTTATGCAATAAATTATATTTGCTTTTATTTTGCAAACCATCACCGCCAAACAATGTGAATTCTGATTTATTGTGACAATAATCCACTTAAAAGTGCTATATCCCACTTGTCTTATATCTTTGCAAGACAAGATTATTCGTCCTCTTCTGCCGCTATAGATTCAATGATTTCACGTATTTGTTCAACACCCTCGCCTGTTTCGGCAGAGAATTCAATCATTGTAATTTCGTCAGCGTAAGGAATTTCAGTTTTAAGAGCGTTACGTCTTTCTTCACGCTCTTTTTTCTTCATTTTATCAGCCTTTGTAAGTACGATAACAAAGGGGATTTCACTTTCAATAAGAAAGTCAATCATCATCAGGTCATCTGCAGTGGGCTTATGTCGGAAATCCACAAGCTGAAAAACCAAAGCAAGGTTTCTGTCATCATGAAGGTAGCCCTCAATCAGTCCCGCCCAGCGCTGCTTTTCGGTTTTTGACACCTTTGCATATCCGTAACCGGGCAGGTCAACCACATAAATATTTTCAAGGGAAAAGAAATTTATAGTGATTGTTTTTCCCGGCATGGAGCTGACACGGGCAAGACCCTTTCGGTTCATTATCTTATTGATTAAAGAGGATTTACCTACATTTGAACGACCCGAAAAAGCAAATTCCAGCTTTTCAGATTTTGGTATCTGATTGAATTTCGCATAAGAGGCTTTAAATTCAACTTTATTGTAATTCATCAATTGTCCTTTCAGTTAGCAGCGGGTGGGTTTGCTCTGATAATTTTTCTCTGACTGCGTGTAGCTTTGCGGCTTGTCTGAACAAGTGCATTTTCCAGTACAGTGCTGATATTTTCAGCGGGAATGAAGTTGATATTATTCTTTACAACATCATCAATTTCGTCCAGGTCAGCCATATTTTCCTTAGGGAAAATTATAGTTTTAGCACCTGCACGGTATGCTGCCATTGATTTTTCTTTTAATCCGCCGATAGCAAGAACTTTTCCGTGAAGTGTTATTTCACCGGTCATTGCCACGTCTTTCTTTACAGGAATACCCGAAAGGGCAGAAACAAGTGCGGTAGTCATAGTAACACCTGCAGAAGGACCGTCCTTAGGGACTGCACCCTCAGGAGCGTGGATATGTAAGTCCTTATTTTTGTAGAAATCAGCGTCAATTCCGTATTTTTTAGCTAAGGAACGCACCAGGCTGACTGCAATTTTGCTTGATTCCTTCATTACATCACCAAGTGAGCCGGTTACCTCAACTTTTCCTGTACCCTCAAGCACAATAACCTCTAAGGGCATAGTAACGCCACCGGCGGAAGTCCAGGCAAGACCTGTAACAATACCGATTTCATCGTTTTTAGAAATTGTTTCGGGGTAATATTTCTGTGCGCCGAGAAAATCCTTAAGGTTAGAAGGGGAAATGCTGACAGATTTCTGTCCTGCAACAATTTTCTTGGCGGATTTTCTGCAGATTTCCGCAATGCGCTTTTCATGTCGTCTTACTCCCGCCTCATGGGTGTAGCCGTCAATAATGGAGTAAATTGCCTTATCGGAAATTTTTACATTACTCTTATTTTCTCCATGCTTTTTCAGTGTTTTGGGAATAAGATGCTTTTTGGCAATATGGAACTTTTCTTCTCGTGTATAGCTGCCAAGCTCAATTACGTCCATTCTGTCCAACAGGGGGGCAGGGATAGTATCGGTTGTATTAGCGGTTGTGATAAACAGAACATCACTTAAATCAACAGGGATTTCAAAGTAATGGTCAGTAAAGCTGACATTTTGCTCAGGGTCAAGTACCTCAAGCATTGCAGATGCAGGGTCACCCTTATAATCATTACCCATTTTGTCGATTTCGTCAAAAAGGATAACAGGGTTCATACATTTTGCCTGTTTAAGGGCATTTATAATTCTACCGGGCATTGAACCAACATAGGTTTTTCTATGTCCGCGAATTTCAGCCTCATCTCTGACGCCGCCTAAAGAAACACGGGCATAATTTCTGCCAAGTGCAGTTGCAATAGACCTGCCGATTGAGGTTTTACCAACACCGGGTGGGCCGACAAGACATACTATCTGTCCCTTGATTTCGGGGTTTAAGGCTCTGACAGAGATAAGCTCAAGTATACGCTCCTTAACCTTTTTAAGTCCGTAGTGGTCATCATCAAGCTGTTTTTCCGCCTTAGAAAGGTCAATTGTATCCTCTGTAAAGGTATTCCATGGCATTTCAAGAATTGAATCAAGATATGTTTTTATAAGTCCGTATTCCTGTGAAGAAGGGGAGAGCTTAAACATCTTGTTAGCCTCACGGATTAACTTCTCCTCTGTGTCCTCAGAAAAACCGATACTCTGAATTTTATCACAGTATTCGTAAATTTCATCATCGCCGTCATCACCGCCGCCAAGCTGTCTTGAAATTGCCTTCATCTGCTCACGGAGAATAAATTCACGCTGACTGTTATCAATTGAGCTTTTGATTTGCTCATGGATTTCAGCCTCAAACTGAAGAATTTTAATCTCCTCTGTAATCATGTCAATAAGTAATTTTGAGCGCTTTAAAAGTCCGTTTGTTTCAAGGAGCAGCTGCTTATCTTCGGGCTTAATAAACACGTTGAAGATAACAATATCGAAGATTTTTTTAAGGTCATCTTCGTTTTCAACTGCACGGATAAGCTCATCAGGCATTTTAGGCACAAGCGTAGAATATTCGGAGAAGAGCAGCTTAAGCGCTCTTGCGTGAGCGTCGGCTGTGCTTTCGGATATTTTATATGCTCTTTCCTTGATAGGTTCAATTTCAGCAACGTTATATCTTTCAAACTCAGAGATAGAAACAACATGAGCGCGGGAAATACCCTGAACAAGTACTCTTGTGATTTTATCAGGTGTTTTTAAAATCTGTCTTACTTCGGCAATAACACCCACAGAATGGACATCATTTATTCCCGGCTGAGCAGCCTCAGGGTTACTCTGAGCAACAAGAAAAATCTGCTTATCGGTAAGACTTGCAGTTTTAAGAGCCTCAATGGATTTTTGATTTGTAACATCAAAATTCAGCACCATTCCGGGAAAAACTACAAGCCCTCTCATAACAATAAGAGGAAGAATATTACTTTTTTTATTTGTTCCCATTTATATCATTCCTTTGTTCTATATTTTTATTGTAATCTTTATAATGGCAATTCCATATTTACTTATTATACATTAAAACACAAATAAATGCAAGTGAAAAACGCTGAAATTTAGAGGAAAATCAAGTGATTTATTCCAATGTTACATAGTTTTTGATTTTTTTAAGCTTTGCTTCTCCTATGCCCTCAATATGAAGTAATTCCTCAATTGTCATAAATCCGTTATTGCTTTCACGATAATCAATTATTTTCTGTGCGGTAACTTCACCTATGCCGTCAAGGGTCATAAACTCTTCAATCCCCGCAGTGTTAATATTTACGATTATTTCGTCATTTGATATTTCATCTGCTATAGTTTCCTGTGTACCAAGAATACTCTCTACATAAGAAAAATTATGAGATGTCAGCTTAAAAATGAAGATGAGAATTAATATAACAGCCGCACCTATAATAAAAACTTCGGTTATAATGCGCCGTGATATAGTATCATTTTGGGACATAATGCACTTCCTTTTTTACAATATCAGATTTAATTATATGAAAAAAGGAAGATATTGTCAATATCT
>JAZUOE010000202.1:0-9597 GCA_045604505.1 Ruminiclostridium sp.
GGCTACGATCCGACTTTATAATACGAGCGATAAAACCGGTAATAAATCCGATTGTAGTAAAATAAACGGACATTCCCAGTATTGCAGCTAATACATAATACAAACGCATGGAACCGGCAGAGGTTTCGATTGACGCAAACAGTAAAAATAATGCCGAAAATATAGTCATCAGCATTTCGGTAATAAATGTAGCTATTTTACCACCATTAAGGGCAATTCTCAAAAAGCGGATTGCATCACAGAAAATAGCTATAAAAAAACCGGTAGCTGCAAACTGCCCCAGCAGGGTTAAAAATTCTTCGTTAGTCTGAAACATGGCACACCTACTTAAACAAGCGGGATAAGAAATTATCCGGAATATGATACTTCTCCGATAGATATGCCGCCGAATTTATCTGCCCGACAACCTCTACACTGCCGCCACTCTCCGAACAGCTAAGCACTTCCAAATTATTTCCCTTTATCAGCAAATCGCCGCATTCGGTATAGACCAATACCTCGCTGCTGCTGAATCTTTCGGTGTTTTTTACTGCCGATATACGCATTTTATTGCGCTGCTCAATAATTAAAATATGATTATTATTCATATCTGCTCCTAAATATGCACAAATGTTGTATATTAATATTTATTCACAGATATGAATTAATAGAACCTTTTCAGACTACTTCGTACAGTTCGGAGGCTCCGTCCTTGCCCACAACCTCTACAACTTTCAACACTTTCACCTTTAATGGTGATTTTCCGATATTTATTTCAATAATATCGTTGACTTTGACATCATAAGATGCTCTTGCAACCTTACCGTTTACAGTAACCTTTTCTGCGTCACATGCCTCATTTGCGATTGTTCTTCTTTTTATAAGACGTGACACCTTAAGATATTTATCAAGACGCATTTAAATCATTCCTTTCCGATAAAAATAAAAGCGGATTGCGAAAATATCCGCAACCCGCATATAAGCATAAAAAAATTACTTAGCTACAGCGTCCTTTAAAGCTCTACCAGCCTTGAAAGCGGGAACCTTAGTAGCAGCGATAGAAATCTTCTTCTTTGTCTGGGGGTTGATACCTTCACGAGCCTTACGTTCACGAACTTCAAATGTACCAAAACCAACAAGCTGAATCTTTTCGCCCTTTGCGAGAGAATCAGTGATTGTGTCGATTACTGCGGAAACAGCTGCTTCTGTATCCTTCTTTGTCATTCCAGCCTTTTCAGCTACTGCTGTGATAAATTCTGCCTTTGTCATTTTGAACCTCCAAAATAAATAAATAAATAATGAACCGAATTATTTCGGCTTATAAAACCGTGTTTTTCTTAGCCTTCTCCCAATACTCATCAAGTTCTTCTTGAGATAACTCAGCGAAAGTTTTGCCATCGCCTTCTATCAAGGCCTCAACACTGCTAAATCGTATTATAAACTTATTTATTGCAAATGTCAAGGCTTTTTCGCTATCTTTTTTCAAAAATCTTGACAAGTTTGTGCAGGAAAACAAAATATCACCTAATTCTTCTTCTATTTTTATAGCACTATCTACTTTTATTGCCTCTTCTAACTCGGATATTTCGCTTTTTAAACGGTCAAGGACCTCTTCTGTGCTGCCAAAATCAAAGCCCACATTAGCTGCTCTCTTCCCTACTTTCTCACCACGCATGAGTGCGGGAAGTAATTTCGGTACACTTCTGAGGCGGTCTGAGGCTTTTTCCTCGTTTTTGGATTTGCTCTTTAATGCGTCCCAATTTTTAAGCACTTCGGAAGAATTGCTGACCTGTACATCTCCGAACACATGAGGGTGGCGATAAATAAGCTTTTTACAGATTCCATCAGCCACATCATCAAGGTCAAAAACGCCCTTTTCTGATTCAATTTCACTATGGAACACTACCTGCAGCATTAAATCCCCAAGCTCTTCCTTTAAAAGCTCAGCATTATCACTGTCGATTGCCTCCATAACCTCATAAGCCTCCTCAAGAACGTCCATTCTTATAGACTTATGGTCCTGCTCTCTGTCCCAAGGGCAACCATGCTCACTGCGCAGTTCCTTCATTATGAGTCTGAGGTCATCTACATTATATTTTTCCTTAAATTCAAACATTTTTTACAATCCTTTCCATGATTTTTCCAAAAATATTTTACTACATTTTTTTAAAATTTACAAGGCTTTTGAGCATTTTTTATCCCTGATACTAGCAATAATCTTAAAAAGCTCCTTGCTATCAGCCATAAAAAGGATAAGAAAATATAAAATAACCTGAATAATGCCTGTTATAAGAACAGAAACAATAAGTTTAAAATCCGGAATCAGATTTACATAAACATAATATCCTGCTATTGCGCTAACAGATGCTGAAATAAGGGACGGAAAAGCAATTCCACCCACAGGCAGCTTTATAGAATACTTTTTCTTTATACAATGAAGGATAAAAAGGGTTGTAATTGCATTTGAAATCATGGTTGAGGCAGCTGCACCAATAATATTTATGCCGGGAATCAGCAATAGTGTTATGTTAAACAAAAGCTTGAAAAAACCACCGAAGAGGGTTGCTTTTACAGGGGTTTTAAAGTCGCCGTAAGCTTGGAAAACAAATAGCAATGCACTGCCGAATGCGGAAAATATACCGCCTATACTTAATACCTGCAAGGGTATGACCCCGACAGCCGCCTCAATTTCACGTACAGGAAACAATATCTTTAATATAGGTTCTGAAAGCACTGCCATAAAAAAGGAAACTGGCGCTGAAATAAGCATTGTCCCCTTTAACATAACTGTTATATCCCTTTTTATTGCAGCAGTGTTTTCTTTTTTATTCAGTTCGATTGTACACACCAGTCTAGGAAGTGAACATCTAGCTATAAGCACAGGTAATGTTGCCGTAAGCATATATACCGATACTACAATTCCTGAATAGCTGCCGTAAAGGAAATTACCTACATCTGAAATATCCCCCAACTCATTCAGCGGAACCGCTCCGCCAACTAACTGCTCAGGAAAAAAATGAAAGGTAAGATTAAGGCAATTTGAAATTGTCACCAAGTCAGTAAAGGAAATAAGATTTGAAATCACTGCCCCTGCGGCAACAGGCAGAGATTGTATAAATATTTCATGAGCCGTGCTTAAAATATTGCTGTTTTCAGCCTTGACAACTGCTTTACTGTACTCAAAATCCTTTTTTCTGCCACGAATAATAACATATATCATTCCAAACAGCTCCCCTGCAGTAACCCCTAATACCGCAGCAGCAGCCGCATAAGGGAGTGCTTGTTCTTCATTTCCGAATTTATGTACATAATAAATATATGTATAGTTTGAAAACACCAAACCCACTGCAGATTTCATTACAGCCTCAATTATCTGCGAAACCGCAGTCGGCAGCATATCTGAAAGACCTTCATAATACCCTCTGTACACTGCCGTCAGTGAACAGAAAAATACCGACGGTGCAATTATCATAACAGACAAAAGACTTTCAGGCGAACCGGCTAAAAAATCTGTAAAAGGTACGGCGGCAATATAAATAATTGCTGTTCCTGTAATTCCGCTGACACCCCCTAAAAACAGCGCTGAACGGCGAAAATGTATCAACCCTTCAAACTCCTCTTTTGAGAACTTTTGGGCAACCACCTGCGTTACAATTGCAGGTATCCCTGAACAAGTAAAAGCAAGTACAGGGGTGAAAATACTGAATGCGGTTGTAAAATACCCCATTCCCTCACCGCCAAGAATGTTTCCCAACGGAATTTTAAATATTGCACCTAAAAATTTTACAATTATCATTGATGCAAACATTATTGCAGTATTTCTGAAAAAGCCTTTTCCTACACTCAAATTAATCGCTCCTTTTTTGGCTTTTTGATAATATATATTTGAATTTGTCCGTTTTATGCTGTCGAAATATATAAAGACGCAATATTTTTAATATAGTATTTGGAGTTTTTTCTATTGACATATCTGTGTTTTTGAGGTAAAATATATTAGTGTTATTTATTTTGGGCAATGCCCTGAAAGGAATTAGAAAATGTCTGAACAGAAAAGATTACTTTTAATATATCCCGACTTTCTTGAGGAAGAAAAGTTCAACCGCAAAAAGTTAGGTAACTACAGTGAGGGTTTAGCCTCAATTTCTGCTGTTTTAAAGCAGAATGGCCATGATGTAAAGCTTTATCATCAGCTTTATATGCCTGATAAAAAGGAATTTATTGAAACTGTAAAGAGCTTTAATGCTGACGTTATCGGTTTTTCTATGAGAACAACCGCTGTGCCTTTTGTTACTGAAATGGCAGGTTGGCTTGATGATGAATTGCCTGAAATCCCTGTTTCTGTCGGCGGTTATCACGCTATACTTGTCCCCGATGAATGTATTAAAATAAGAGGTGTTGACTTTGTAACAGTGGGCGAGGGTGAATATCCTCTCCTTGATTATATGAATGCACTTCGTGACGGTGTTACAAGAACCGATATAGAAAGCATTTTCTTTAAACTGGAAAACGGCGAAATTATCAAAAACCCCATAAGACCTCTTATTGAAGATTTGGATACACTTCCTTTCCCTGATTTTGAGTTATTTGATTTTGAAAACCTTGACCGTTCCAAGAACTTTACCGCAATGGTAATGCTCTCTCGTGGCTGTTTATTCAGCTGTACTTACTGCGGTAACTCACAGTTCAGAAATATTTATCCCAATAAGGCTAAATACTGCCGTTTCAGAAGTCCTGAAAAGGCAATTGAACTTCTTGAATTGCTTATAAGCAAGTATCCCTTTATAAAGTTTATTGAATTCCGTGATGCTATTTTTAATATGTACAAGGAGTGGTTCTATGAATTTATGCCTATGTACATTGAAAAAATTCATCTGCCCTTTAACTGCAACCTTCGTTTTGACGTACTTGATGAGGACATGATTCGTATGCTCAAAGAAGGCGGCTGTTATATGATTGATATTGGTCTTGAAAACGGTAATGAGGATTTCCGCCGCAAGTATCTCCACAGAAACATGAAAAATGACCACATGATTCAGGTTTCAAAATGGTTCAGAAAGTACAATATCACTACTCTCACCTATAATATTGTAGGTCTTCCCTATGAAACACTGGAGTTATCTCTTGAAACAGTAAAGCTTAACGCAAAGCTTGATGTTGATAAGGTTATTCCTAATATTTTCTACCCTTACCCTATGACTATTCTCGAAAGAACAGCAAGAGAGGGCGGATTTATGGACGACAGCGTTGACCCTAATGACCCTGTACAGTTAAGAATGCCTCAGTATCCTAAGTATGACATTCTTTATATGGCTTATAACTTCAATAAGCTGGTTAAAAAGTATAAGGCTATTTACGAATTGCCTGAAG
Organism: Ruminiclostridium sp.; assembly: GCA_045604505.1. Classification (GTDB taxonomy): domain Bacteria; phylum Bacillota; class Clostridia; order Oscillospirales; family Ruminococcaceae; genus Ruminiclostridium_E. The sequence continues at coordinate 5,347 of JAZUOE010000202.1, forward strand.
AACAGGCAAAAATCAAAGAGGCTAAGCTGGATAAAAAGATTACTTCCAAGCACTATCCAAGAAAGTTCCTTTATCAGATGGCTAAGTTTAAGGAAGATTCATTTATCTTTGCAAAGCGCACTCTTAAAAAGATTTCTCCTAAGCTTTTCATATTCCTGAAAAACAAGACAATGAAGGAAGTAAAACAATAAAACAAAAGGGCTTGTGTAAAACACAGGCCTATAAAAAACAATTGACAATGGAGTGATTTAAATGGCTAAAATCCATGTAAATACATCTAAACCCTACGACGTAATTATCGGCAGCGGTTTATTAGAAAAAGCAGGAGAGCTTATTGCTGACGCAGTTAAGGGACGCAAAGCGGTAATAGTTACCGATGATATTGTAAACGCTCTTTATGCTGAAAAACTGCTTTCATCAATGGAAAAAGCAGGTTTTACAGCCGATATTTTCGTTTTCCCTAACGGTGAGGAAAGCAAATCCCACAAGGTTCTTATTGAGCTTTACGATTTTCTTTGCAAAAAAAATATTACCCGCTCAGATTTTCTGGTTGCATTAGGTGGCGGAGTTGTTGGTGACCTTACAGGCTTTGCTGCCGCTACATATCTTCGTGGAATTGACTATGTTCAGATTCCCACAACCCTTTTAGCACAGGTTGACAGCTCTGTAGGTGGCAAAACTGCAGTTGACATAGAGGGCGGAAAAAATCTTGTAGGTGCCTTTAAACAGCCTGATATTGTAATCGCTGATACAGACACACTCTCCACCCTTTCAGACGAGGTATTTACAGACGGAATGGGTGAGGTTGTAAAATACGGCATGATATGGTCAAAGGAACTTTTTAACTTCCTGGCTACAGGCAAGGTGAAGGAAAATCTTGACTATGTAATTGAACAGTGTGTTGATATTAAAAGACAGGTTGTTGAAACAGATGAATTTGATACAGGTCTGCGTATGATACTTAACTTCGGTCATACATTAGGTCATTCTATCGAGAAATTCTACAATTATAAGGGCTTTTCTCACGGTAAGGCTGTTTCTGTAGGTATGTACCTTGTTACAGTTATCGGAGAAAAGGCAGGTCTTATAAAGACAGGTATCAGCGAAGAGCTTAAAAAGTGTCTTATTGCAAACAATATGCCTTTTACAGCCGACATTACAGGTGAGGCGCTTTTCAGCGGTGCTGTAAACGACAAAAAACGTTTTTCAGACAATATCAACATTATTCTCTGCCCCTCTATCGGCAAGGCGGATATTGTTAAAATGAATATTAACGAATTTAAAAGAATTATTGAGGAATAACCTATGGATTTAAAAATAACACCTGCATATTTAAATGGAAAAATACTTGTTCCACCTTCAAAGAGTATTTCTCACCGCGCACTTATTGCCGCTGCTCTTACTGACGGAGAAAGCAGGATTTATAATCTGCTGGATTGCGTTGACACAACTGCAACTATTGACGCTCTTACCGCTCTTGGCGCAGAAATAAAGCAGGACGGAAACTGCACAATTGTAAAAGGTATTTCAAATCCTGCAGAAACTGCTGAAATTAATTGTCAGGAAAGCGGCTCTACTCTTAGATTTATAATGCCTATAGCTGCCGCACTTGGCTGCCGTGCCTCTTTTGACGGCAGAGCAAATCTTCCTAACCGCCCTATCACACCCTATTTTGACCAATTTGAAAAGCATGGCGTAAAGTTTCTTACAACAAAAATGCCCTACATTACTGAAGGTAAGTTGACAGGCGGTGTGTATGAGATTGCAGGAAATATTTCCTCTCAATTTATTACGGGATTTTTATTCGCCCTTTCACTTCTTCAGGAAGACAGTGTTATTAAAATCACTTCCCCGCTTGAATCAAAGCCTTATGTTGATTTAACAATTGACGCAATGAAATCCTTTGGCATTAAGGTTGAAGAGGGAGAAAATGAATATAAAATCAAAGGCGGTCAAAAATATAAGCCCTGCGTTTATACAGTAGAGGCGGATATGTCACAGGCGGCATTCTTCCTTGTTGCAAACGCAATCGGCGGAAATACAATGCCCCATAATCTGCGTTACGACAGCGTACAGGGTGACCGCGCTATAATTGATATTACCAAAGTCTTTATGCAAAACGGCGGAAAGGCCTTTGATGTATCAGCAGGTGACATTCCCGACCTTGTTCCTATAATGACGGTACTTGCTTGTTTTGCGGAAGGTACTTCACATATAACCGACTGCGGACGTTTAAGAATAAAGGAATGCGACCGTCTTGCGGCAATTACAGACGAATTGAACAGACTTGGCGGTAAGGTTACCGCAAACGAAGACAGCCTTACCATTGAAGGTGTAAAGGCTCTTCACGGTGGCGAATGCGTAACCTACAGCGACCATAGAATCGCTATGTCCCTTGCTGTTGCGTCGCAAAGATGTACTGAGCCTGTAATTATTCGCGGAGCTGAATGTGTAACTAAATCCTACCCTAACTTCTTTGAAGATTTCAGAACACTCGGAGGTATTGCAGATGTCATCTAGCTTACATTTAGGAAATTTAACCGTTTCAATTTTCGGTGAATCACACGGTAACGGTATCGGTGTTGTTATTGACGGTTTGCCCGGCGGGTGTGAAATTGATTTTGAAAAGGTTCTTGATTTTATGGCAAGACGTGCGCCTAAAAAGGACGGTATCAGCACACGAAGAAATGAGAAGGATTTCCCTGAAATTATGTCGGGTTATCTCAATGGAAAAACTACAGGCACTCCCCTTTGTGCGGTTATAAAAAACACTGACCAACATTCTAAGGATTATGGCAACATTCAGACAGTTGCACGACCCGGACATGCTGACTACACAGGCGCTATGCGATATAATAATGCAAACGACATACGTGGCGGCGGTCACTTTTCAGGCAGAATAACCGCTCCCCTTGTTTTTGCGGGAGCTGTTTGTGGTCAGATTCTTGAACAGAAAGGTATTTACAGCGGCGCACATATTCTTAGTATCGGTGATGTATGGGACGAAAATTTTGATGATATTAATGTCAGCAAGGATATATTGGATTCCGTAAAAGCGAAGGATTTCCCCCTTATTAATTCTGAAATGGAAGAACACATGAAGAATAAAGTAAAAGAGGCAAGTGAAAAGCTTGACTCGGTTGGCGGACGTATTGAGTGCGCTGTTATCGGACTAAAAGCCGGAGTTGGTTCTCCTATGTTCGACGGAATTGAAAACAGAATTTCTCAGATTGTTTTTGGAATTCCCGCTGTTAAGGGTATTGAATTTGGAGCAGGTTTTGATTTCGCAGACATGAACGGTTCTGAGGCTAACGATTGCTTTACCACAGACGGAAAGGAAATCAGAACTGTCACCAACAACAACGGCGGTATTTTAGGTGGCATATCTGACGGAATGCCTATTATATTTACCGCAGCAATAAAGCCGACACCGTCAATTGCACAGCCTCAACAGACGGTTGATTATATTAAAATGGAAAATACAACCCTTGAAATCAAGGGCAGACATGATGCTTGTATTGTTCCTCGTGCTGTTCCTGTTGTAGAGGCAGCAGCAAATATTGCTATACTATCATTTTTAATTTAAGGAGAAGAAATATTTAATGATTCCACAAATTCAGGTTGACAACAGCTTTGATATATGCGTATATTTTTGTTTCATGCTTAAGGAATTCGGTGATTTAAGCGACAGTTTCATAAGCGAAATTGTTATTTCTCTCGAATCTGTAAACTACTTTGAATTAATGAGCGAAGTTGGAAAAATGGAGAAAAAACAGCTCATTGCTGTCAAGCATGATAAAGCAAAGGGAGAAAATGTCTACTCCCTACTCCCTAACGGCGAAACTCTTGCTAACGAATTTCTTGTTCATATTCCCCTTTCTATAAGAGAAAAAACAATCGAAACAGGAAAAAAAGTTCTTGAACGCGTAGAAAGAGAAAAATCAATACGCTGCTACATCAACTACGATTATAAACGACAGAGATATGACCTGTGCGTTAAGTTTTTGAACGAACTGAACGGCGAAACAATCCTTGATATAAAGGTTTATGCGCCTGATGAAGAAAAAGCTAAGGAGATGAAGGAACGTTTCCTTTCCCGCCCTTCACGGACAATAACAAGAACTATGAATATGTTTTTAAAAGACGATTTTTTCATGTATGATTAAAAACAAATTTATTGCACGATAATATTCCCGCTATTTTGATTGATAAATCAATGATAGCGGGGATTAAAAATATCTAATTTAACTT
>JAZUOE010000203.1:0-10723 GCA_045604505.1 Ruminiclostridium sp.
TACTGCTGCGCCTGTTGACGACAGACCTGAAATGCCTAACCTTGTTGGCCTTACGTTAGAGCAAATCGGTATGAGATACCCCGCCCTTACCCTTGATACATCATACAAATATGATGATGAGGCGGCAAAGGACACTGTTATTGAACAGGATATTCCTGCCGGTGACAAGTATAATGAGAAAGACCCCATAAAGGTTGTTGTCAGCGGCGGTTCAAAGCTTATCGAAATTGACGATTACACCAACCGTAACATCGACGACGTAGAGCAGCTCCTTGTAAAGCAGGGCTTTGTGTGTGATATTATCTATGATAATGACGAAAAAATCACAAAAAACTGCGTTATAAAAACCGTTCCTGCGGCGCGTGAAAAAGCAGAGGCGGGTACAATCGTTACCTGCTACGTAAGTCTTGGTGCGGCAGAGGTTATGGCACTTGTTCCCGATATGGTGGGCATGTCCATTGAAGAGGCAACCGAACTTGCTACTGAAAACGGCATAAAGCTGACTATTACATACGAAAGTGCTGACGGGGTAGAGGCAGGTACTGTCCTCGAACAGAACATTGACCCTGACACAGAGGTAGAACCCGACTCAAGAATTATTGTAAAAATTGCAGGGGAAACAGCGGGTAGCAGCTCCACCACAAATATCAACGTAACTCTCAAAGAGGGTATGGAGGGCGAATTCCAGCTTAAATACTACATTGACGGCACTCTCCAGGAGGATAAGACAGAAATCAAGGAGCTGAGCCTTACAAAGAAGATTAACTGGGAAGTTTCAGGCACTGAAATCCACACCTATACTATTGTGGCAACCTCTCTCAAAACCGGTAAATCAGGCACTTTGTATGAAATGGAAGTAGATTTCACACAAGACCCGCCCACAAAGGACCACCACGATACATTTAACGCAAATGTATTTACCGAACTCCTTGAGGATTGACAAGCGGTTACAGTTTGGTTTCATTTCCCGTGCTTTTTAAGTTAGTGTTAATAAACATCATGCTGATTTTTGAAATTTTGTAACGTTACAATTTCATTTTATACAAAATTGCACAATTTTTTTGTAAAGTTTTTATAAAATTACTGTTTACATGGAAGAAAATTAAAAAAAGTACTTGCAAAATAAACCAAAATATTATATACTGTAATTACAGCAAAGGGGCGCCTCCCCGATGTTGAAAATGGATATAACCCTGAGGGGTTATACATAAAAAATTTTTATAAGGAGGAAAAAACAATGATAAAGTTTTTCCAGAAGCTCAAGGCAAAAAAGGGCTTTACACTCGTTGAGTTAATCGTAGTTATCGCTATCATCGGTGTATTAGCTGCTATCCTCGTTCCTACAATGTTAGGTTACGTTACAAGCTCTAGAGTTACATCTGCTAACTCCACAGCTGCATCCATCAAGAACAACATCGACACATTCCTCACAAACTGTGACACAGCTGGTTACGGCATGAAGCAGTCTTCTGACAAGAAGGAAGTTTTCACAATCATCATTGATGATGAAGGTCAGTGGAATTTTGCTGATGGTACTTCATTTACAGAAGATAACTTTAAGGGTGACAAGTGGGGCGAAACAATTGAAGGTAACGTAACAATCGACACTGAAAAGGTTGAATGCGAATCTGCTCCTGACCTTCTCCTCGTTGAACTTTGCCAGTTATTCCCTGAAGTAAAGGGTAGCTCCATTATGGCTAGCCTTGTTGGCGGTAAGTGCGTAGGCGTTATCTACACTGCTGACGGTGATGACGGTTTTGAAGAAGGCGACGTTCCTGAATTTGATGATGCTGAAGACGGCGATGGTACTCTTCCTGAAGAATTCGAATGGGACAGCAAGACAGCTGGTGTATCCGCTGAAGGTCTTATCGTAGGTACAGCTCCTATCGTTAACCTCGGTTCTGGCGAAGGTTCTGGTGAATAATTTTTGAATTGAGTTTCAAAAAAGTGAATTAAACCACTTTTCCCCGACGGGAAACCGTCGGGGAATTAAGTGATTTTAAAAGTTTTATATGAAATCGCAGCTTTGCGGTCTGATATAAGATTTTTGAAAAATGAGAGAGGTAAGGCGTAATGTTAAGCTATTTATATCGTTTAAGAGCCAAAAAGGCTTTTACACTGGTTGAACTGGTTGTAGTAATCGCTATTATTGCTATACTGCTGGGATTAATTCTTCCAAACGTGCTGGTATCCGACAAAGCAACAAAGGGCAAGGGCTATGCAAAAGCATATTTCTTCGCAGCACAGGATTTCTTCTCCAAGCAGAGAATAGCTGAGGACCCTGACGCTCCTGCATTTGATGATTTAATTTCAAGATATATTTTCTTCACAACAATAGACGAAACGGGAAATGTAACAGATAGCGGTATGGTTTCTGCGGATTTCTCTTCTATGAATGGTTCGGAGGCGTACGCTGAGTCAGGTGCAAGTGCAGAGATGAAAAAGCTTGTTGCAAAATTCACTCAGACAATGCGAAATGCAGTACCTGCTACTGAATATGAAGGCGTTTTCTATGTAGCTGTAGACAGCGATTATCGTGTACAGGCAGCTTACTGGTCTGATGGACTTATCACTGACCTTTCGGCAGGAAATCCTAACTTAGTTTATGAAAATGACCATTTAATAAACGGTTATTATAGTGTAGCATATCCCGTAAGATATTCTACAATCGACGACGGAGAAAGAAGAATGTTCATTTTCCATTAAAAGAAAGGGCCTGTACACTGTACGGGCTTTTTTAATAAATATACATTTATGGGGGAAAAAATGAAAAAATTAAACAAAAAGGGTTTTACCCTTGTGGAGCTGATAGTTGTTATCGCTATCATAGGTGTCCTCGCCGCAATTCTTGTGCCGACGCTGGTTGGTTATGCTGCAAAAGCGCAGGTTTCTTCCGCAAACTCAACGGCTGCAAGTCTTAGAAAGAGCATAAACGCTTATCTTCTTGAGGCGGATATTGACGGTTACGGCATGAAAATATCCGACACGGCTGTTACACAGATGATAATAAGTGTTACAAACGGCGAATGGACAGTTAATGTTTTCAACCCTGAACTTTTCGGTGATGATGGACGTGAATGGGTTGGCACAGGCACAGCTGCCTATGGTGAAACACTCGCAGCAAGTGATTGTGCAGAGAGGGAACTTGCTTTGGTTTTAGCGGAGCATTTACCTGAACTGCAGACTGCATATATTGGTCTTAACCTTAAGGCGGGTAACTGCAACGCACTTTATTACAGCCCTGACACTGACGCATCATTTACAATTCAGACATTTGTAGACGGCGGCTGGTCAGAGGAAACGTTTATATGGAATAAGAACGTGGCTGGTATGTGTGAAGAGGGCTATGTTGTTGGCACAACCCCAGTTTTAGAAATGGCATAAAAATTAAGGCAACCGTAGGTGGTTGCCTTTTTTAGTTGGTTTTTTAGTAATATTATGTGCTGACGTATAGAGGGTTCCATTGGTTAAAGTTGAATAAAAATAAAAAACCACGTCATTGACGAGGTTTTTCTTGGTGGAAGCGGGTGGATTCGGACCACCGAAGCGAAACGCAACAGATTTACAGTCTGCCCCCTTTGGCCACTCGGGAACGCTTCCTCTTATTAAGTTCCCGTTACCGGGAACGAACCTGCCGAATTACTTCAGCAGTACGCAATATATTTAATGTCTGCAGACATAAAAATGGAGCTGGTGGACGGACTCGAACCCCCGGCCTGCTGATTACAAATCAGCTGCTCTACCAACTGAGCTACACCAGCTTTTCGATTGCTAGATTATTATAGCACAAGAAACACACTTTGTCAACCCTTTTTTTGCAAAAAAATTAAATTTTTTAAAATTGCTGTAAACTATTGAAATAATCAGGCGGTTATGATATAATAATATAAATGTTTCAATGAAAGGACAACTACTATGGCTGAAAATATATTCCCCAATCTTGAAAACGAAACACTTGTTGCAGCTATGAACGCACTCAAGGAAAATGAAACCCCCGACACTAAGAATGCCTTCCTCACAGAGGCAGTCAAGGCTAAGTATTTTGCTCCTGTAGAGGTGCTTGACACAGAGGGTAAGCCCTTAGAAGGTTCAGGTAAAATGGAAGTTCCTAAGGACGCCAAGTTTACTTTCAAACTGCTTATTAACAACAAGGGAGAGCAGTATTTCCCATTGTTTACAGATATTGATGAGTTCCAGAAATGGAGCAAGGGTCAGCAGATTAAGACAATCGTTGTTACCTTCCCTCAGATGGCAGGTCTTGTCAACAAAAGGTCCGATGCAGTAAAGGGTTTTGTGCTTAACCCCATGACTCAGAACCTTCTTTTCCCTAAGGAACTTCTTGACGACATTTTCAAATATGCACAGGAACAGGTTGAAAAGGCAAAGGCAGCACAGAATGGTCAGCAACCCGCACAGCAGGTTACTTATTACTTCGGTAAAACTGTCAACATTCCTGATTCTGTAATTGCATCACTGAAAAAGACACTTGCAAAGAATAAGGAAATCAACACAGGTTACCTTGTTATGATGAAACAGGGCAATCAGGAGTTCTATTTATTCGCACTTGACATGGACGCTGATGAAGAAAAGTCCAAGAAAATTGCAAATTCTGTTTGCACATCTGCAAAGCTTTTTCTTACAAAGTTCCCCATTGTTGTTTGTGACCTTAAGGGCGAAATCGGTTCAAATGCACCTAAGGTTGACGAACCATTCTACACAAAGGAATAATAAAAAGCCGCTGTTTTTCAGCGGCTTTTCTTATTTTTGCTCAATACGGTTGCGGATATCCTGCATACGGTAGTCAATTGCATTAATTGCCTCTGCACAAAGCTTAAGCTCCTGAACAATTTCGTCAGCGTCTGCAACATTTTTCTTGTAGTGCATTTTATGTTCAAGACTTGCCCAGAAGTCCATTGCGATTGTGCGGAACTGCACCTCAACCTTCATAGGTTTTTTGCCTGTAGAAAGGAAAATCGGCACTTCCAGAATCAGATGCAAACTGCGGTAACCGTTAGGTTTGGGATTTGCAATATAGTCTTTTTTGGAAATAAGCTGAATATCGTCCTGTTTTATAAGCATTTCTGCGATTGCGTAAATATCCTCAGGGAATGAGCATATAACTCTTACTCCTGCAATATCGTTGAGAGTATTTTCGATGTTGGAAATAGTGGGTGGAATGCCCTTTCTCTTCATTTTTTCAACAATACTCATAGGGTCCTTAACACGGGTTTTGATTGTTTCAATGGGGTTGTAATTGTACTGAAGAGAAAATTCGTCATTAAGTATATTAAGCTTTGTTTCAATTTCCTTAAGTGCGCACTCATTATACATCAGCAATTCCATAAAAGGCTGTGCTGATTCAAGGAGCCTTGATGAACCGTCAGAGGCAAGAAATCTTTCAATTCCCGGCACTTCTCTTTTTGTAACAAGCTGTTTATTATCTATAAGCATTAAATCTGTCCTTTCCCTGTATTTTATTCTGTTTATATTTTATCACAATTTTTTATGAAAATCAATGTATAAATCATCTTGACGGGTGAAAAATCAATGAAAAGGGTGTGATTTTATCCATTTTTGGATTGAATTATCGAAAAGGTTACAAATTGTAACTTTTTCAGAATTTTTGTAACCAATTTGTAAACAAATTTTAACCATTTTGTAATTGCATTTGGTAAATTAATAGGCTATAATATAATTAAGGAAAAATAATAGAAAAATTCATACTTAACAAGGAGGTTTTGTTATGAAAATCAGAGTGTTGGGATTTATCATTATGTTAGTGGGACTTGTTGTCATCGGTTATGGCATCAGCGTTCTTTCTGTTGCAGATACAGAGCCTGTTGTACAGACAGAAAGTGTTGCTCCCGCTCTTAAAACAGGAAAATATTACATTAACGCAAATACCGAAAGAGCTTGTATCGAAATTTTTGATGACAAGACTTTTCAGTTGACAGGATATGAACGTCAGTCTTATGTGTTCCGTGAATGGTCAGATATTGCAGTAACTGATGAAGTTACAGGAGAAATTACACTTGTTGACCTCTATTTTCTTGGGACAAACCTTGACGGCGGCGTTAATTACACAGAAAAAATCAGCTATTCGCCTGAAAATAATACATTAGAGTATAACGGCGACTACTACTTTTATGTTGAATAATCCCGAGTAATCCTTCCATATAAATAAAGTGAACCCCTGAGTGATGCCAACACTCAGGGGTTTGCTTTTATGAAAATCTTCGTGGATTAAGCTTTTTCATTTCATTTGCGCTGTAGACAACTTCAGCGTAGATTGCTGCAACTACCGAGTATAATTCAGGGGGGACATGCTCCCCTGAATTAAGCATTACAAGAAGTGCGGCTGTACTGTCGTCACGGTAGATAGGAACGCCGTTCTCATCGGCAATATTTACAATACGCTGTGCAAGTTCACCTAAGCCTGACGCAACAACGACAGGTGCGTAGTTAAGGCTAGGGTTGTATTTGAGGGCAACAGCGGCTTTCTGACCATAAATTTTACGCTTGGACATTTAAACCTGCTCTCCTTTCGTTTAGTTTCGGGAAAATCTGTGAAAGATTATGGGGTGCTTTTAAAATTCCTGTTTCAAAGTTTGAAATTGTGTAGCCTGAACCTGCGGCTATACGGTTGATTTTGCTGATAAGATTTTCTATGTTCTTTCCAAAGCTGACAGGGTGGAGAAGGCTGACACTAGCGGAGTTATCACTAGCGTAAACATCAACCTCAAAACGTCCGAATGTGTCAACATCAAATGTAAGGAACAGGTGATAGTGTTTTTTACCGCTGCCTGTACCGGTAACGCCTGAATCATCATCATTATCAACCCACAACTCACCAAATGCTCTTGTATCTTCAACCTGAATTGGGAGAATGTAGTGGGCAAGAGGGGTGAACACGCCGGGAGCGTTAATCATACTCTGCAGCAGGTTTGAGGCATTAAAGCTATCAATGGATTTAAGGGCGGGGTGATTGATATTTTTGGCAACAAAGTCGGTAAGGGCACGTATAGAGCTAGATTCACCCTGTTTTTTTGTTGCAGCAGCTTCCATAAAGGGGTCAGTTTCAGCAAGAACCTGCACTGTTTCGTCCATGACTTCAAAAACACCGTCACGAAGACTGCCCTCAGGCATAGTTTCAAGGAAACCGTTAAGGAAGTCCACCAACTCACTCATTGAGTTTATCTTATTGAACTGACTGCTGAGCATAAAGCTAAGGTCATCATCGGCAATAAGACCGGTCATAAGGTTTTTTATAATGCTAAGACCGTCCTCAGAACCGCTGTGTAGGTCAGTTATGTACTCACTGAAGTCTGCATTTTGCAGTCCAATCTCCGAAATATATGCCTCATCTGACAAATTTTCCGTCAGATATGATGAAAAAATCTGAAATGTTTGGCTTTCTTTACTAAAAAATGAATTTTCTACTTGATTTTCTTGTGGATTTATAGTATAATTAGTAAAAGATGTCGTTCCTTGCGTTTCTTCCTGCATGGGAGCCCGTCCACTCAGCTTGAGCATAAGGCTTTCAAAGGCATTTGCAAGTTCGTTTCTCATCTCATAGGACGGTACCTGCGTCAGCAGTTGTCCGAAATACTCTCTGAGCATTGTATTGTTAGTGTTGTATTTTGAGATGTTGTGAATAACGATAGGAAGAAGGGTTTGTGTGTGCTGGTCATTCAGCAGACTTTCTGATACATTTTTAAGAAGGTCCGATGTCTGATTTCTGAGAGATGCGAAGTTTGTTTCCGCCTCACCTGAACCCCAGCGTACAGCTAAAGCAGAAAGGTTCTGTGAAAGGCCTCTGTTGGGCGAAAAGTATTCCGCAAGGAATTTAAGATTAGATGAAAGAGCAGATGTGATTTCATCTTTGTTCTGTGAAAAGTTTATTGCCTTAAGCATGTTACCGATTGCCTCTTTCAGGTCGTCGTTGGCACCTGTGGCAAGTTCACGAAGAAGGTCATAAAACTTATCGTCATGGAACATGGTATTGTGGTTTTCCTGCTCAAGGATTTCATCTAAAAGCTTACCTGATGCAATGTAAAGAGAGCTGCTTAAGTTCTCCAGCTCACCGGCAAGTTCGGTATAACCGTTCAGCTTTGCAGTGCTTAAAAGGTCAGCGTTGATAATATCCTTGATGGTTTCAACCGCAAGAGTCTGATTCTTACTGACTGAAACAGCAAGAGGGATAAGGTCCTTCTGACCCATAGTAGTCTGAGGATTATTGCTTGTGTTTTTATCATTAGCTGCCTGTACTTGTGAAGGTTTATTCGCGCCGTCGACAGTAAATTGCTCACCGCCTTGTGCAGTGCCGCGATTGTTACTTAAGGTGCTGGAATAACCCTTACTGGTAGAATCATTAATCTGTGGAATCTGAGGCATTTTTATTTCCCCCTTTACTTCGTTTATTTCATATTAACACAATTTTAAAAGTTTTGCAATATTTTTGAAAAAAACTATTAATAAATTATTACTTTATGCTGCAGGGCAGTGTGAGGAAAGGAATGGTTTGTATATGGCTAAAGTAGAATCCGGAATGGAAGCAATGGTTGATGTCTACATATTTGAAACAACCGGTTTGCTTGAGCAGCTTGACGAAATTCTCTTAAGAACTGAACAGGCTAACGAATTCACGGAGGATGACATCAACGAAATTTTCCGTATAATGCATACGGTAAAGGGTTCATCCGCAATGATGGGATTTGAAAATCTCCAGCAACTTGCTCACAAGGGAGAGGATATGTTCTTTATTATCCGTGAAACTCCCGAAAAGGTAAAGGATATCGGTTTTGTATACGATTTAGTATTCCAGATGTCTGACCTTTTCAAGGCTGAGATTGAGGCAATCCAGAATGACGATGATTATGAACCGACAGATTTCTCCGAAATCATTGGTAAGCTTGAAAAGGGCGCAGCAATGCTTAAGGGTGAAATCAGCAGTGTTGATGATTCTGCTCCTGCCGCAGCCGAAAAGGCAGCTCCCGTACAGAGCGGAAACTCCTTCGGTGATGATTGTACAACCGTTCGTGTTTTCTTTGAAGACGGCTGTAAGATGGAAAACCTTCGTGCTTTTCTCCTTTTAAATAAGGTAAGAGAAGAGGCACAGGTCCTTGAATTTATCCCCGATGATGTTGAGTCCAATCAGGAATCATCTAATATTATCATAGACAACGGCTTTATTATAACTTTCCGTGCTCCTGACAACAGCGTTATTCTTCAGCTTATTGAAGAGGCTATCAACGTTCAGTCCTATGAGGTTATCAGCAATAACCATAAGGCTGAAACTGCTGCTGCAGAGGAGAAGGAGGCTGAATATGTAGGACAGCCTGTTGATGATACTCCGAAACCCGCTGCAAAGCCTGTTGAACCTGTAAAGCAGGAAACAAAGCCAAAAGCAGCTGCTCCCGCTGCAAATAAACCTGCAGCAGAGGCAAAGGCACCTGCATCTTCCGGCGGCGGTAAGCAGAGCCTTATCAGTGTAAACTTAGCTAAGCTTGACCAGCTCCACGATATCGTAGGTGAAATTATCACAACTGAATCTATGGTAATTTCTAACCCTGAGCTTGACGGTTTACACCTTGAAAGTTTCTCAAAGGCTGCACGTGAACTCAGAAAGTTGACAGACGAACTTCAGGATACAGTAATGTCAATCCGAATGGTTCCTCTTACAGGACCTTTCCAGAAAATGAACCGTATTGTTCGTGATATGAAGGTTAAGTTAGGTAAAGATGTTGAGCTGAAAATCGAAGGTGACACAACTGAAGTTGATAAGTCTATCGTAGATAATCTCAATGACCCCTTAATGCACCTTGTAAGAAACTGTATGGATCACGGTGTTGAAGATACCTCTGAAGAACGTATTGCAGCAGGTAAGCCCGGTAAGGCTACAATCACACTTTCCGCTATGAATGCGTCCGGTGAAGTTATTATTACAGTATCTGATGACGGTAAGGGTATTGATGCACAGAAGGTTCTTGCAAAGGCAGAACGCAACGGACTTCTCACAAAGCCCTCTTACGAATATACAGAGCGTGAAATCCAGAATATGATTCTGCTGCCTGGTTTCTCCACTAACGAAGTTGTTACTGAATACAGCGGCAGAGGCGTAGGTATGGACGTTGTTAAGAAGAACATCGAAAAGGTGGGCGGCAGCCTTGCTGTAGAAAGCAAGTTAGGTCACGGTACAACCTTTATTATCAAAATCCCGTTAACTCTTGCTATTATCGACGGTATGGAAATTAAGGTTGGCGACGCTATCTTTACAATCCCGATTTCCTTTATCAAGGAAAGCTTTATGGTTAATAATGACCAGATAATCCATGACACTCAGCAGGGTGAAATGATTATGATAAGAGGCGTTTGCTACCCTATTTTAAGACTTCACGAGAAATTCAATCTTAATACAGAAATAAAGAATTTTGAAGACGGAATTATCCTTCTTATCGAATCCGATAACAGAAGTGTATGCCTCTTTGCAGATGAGCTTGTGGGCGAACAGCAGGTAGTAGTAAAGCCCTTCCCGCCTTATCTGTCACAGTATGATATTAAGAGAGAAGGTCTTTCAGGCTGTACAATTATGGGTGACGGCAGAATTTCTCTTATCGTTGATGTAAATAATCTTATTGGTCTGCACTGAGCAGGAGAATTGAAAGGATAGGTTTTGGCTATGGCTATGGACTTTAATGAATTACTTGCTAAGCAGGAAGAAATG
>JAZUOE010000204.1:0-6836 GCA_045604505.1 Ruminiclostridium sp.
TTGGTGTCAGATATGAAACTTATATGCCTTTGGGATATTATGTTGAGGATTTTGAAGGTCTGTTAAGGGCAGATTACAACGTAACATCGGACAAGGGACAGAATCTTGCCGCATACCTTTACCACACAGGAGAGGGAATGCCTAAAGGTGTGATTGTATTTGCGCACGGTTTTGGCGGCGGCGGACATAATACATATATGGATATGATTAACTATTTTGCTCAGAATGATTATTACGTGTTCACTTATGATGCTACAGGCAATGACGCAAGTGAGGGTGACGGTGTCGGCGGTCTTCCGCAGGGAGTAATTGACCTTGAACATGTTCTTGATTTTGTAAGTCTGCGTGAGGAATTTTACCACCTGCCTGTTGTACTTTTAGGCCATAGCTGGGGCGGTTATTCGGTAACAAATGTCCTTTCTTATCACCCTGAAGTTAAGGCGGTTGTTTCAATGGCAGGATTCAATACTTCCGCTGATTTACTTTACTCACAAGGCATAGAATTTGCAGGTGAGGCGGGAATGGATATGATGCTCCCATTTATGAGCGGGTATGAAAAGCTGAAATTCGGTGGATATTCGGAAAACTCAGCTATGGACGGCTTTGCAAATTCAGAGGCGGCGGTTATGGTTATTCACAGCGATGATGATACAACCGTGCCTCAGAAATACGGCTATGATATATGGTTTGAAAAATATAAAGATGACCCGCGATTTACCTTTGTACAGCTCAGCGGTCAAGGTCATAACGCCTTTCTTAATAACGAAGAACGTGCCAAGTATGTCGAACAGTTCAATGCCGGTTTTGATGAATGGTACGAAACACTTCCTGAAGATATTTCAGAGGAGAATTTTATACAGTTGAAAGCGGATTACATAAATAAAAGTCTTGACCGTGAGTTATGGTGCAATTCGGTAAATACAGAGCTTTTTGATGATATTATATCATTCTATGACGCAAATCTTGATTAATTTGCAGAAAAATCATAAAATTTTCATTTAGGTATTAACATTTCTGCAGAAATGTGTTATAATATTCAGATACAATGACTTGTACAATGTAAAAGAAAAGGAAATTATATGAGCAAGGAAAAAAATAAGAAGATAAAATACGTAAAAATCAAAGATGATGATTACGCACCCGACAAGCGCAGAAAAACCAAGCGTGAGGCGGAAACAGAGCGGTATTATAAATCTCACAGACACCCTGTATTAAGCGCAATAGGTGGGTTGTTCTCAACTATAGGTACTGCTGTTTTAAGTATGATACTCATACTTATCATTACGATATGTATTGTGGCGGTTGCACTTACAGTTTATGTAATGCAGTTTGCAGAGAGCAGCTTTGATGTTGACCTGACGGACGTTGAGCTTTCATACTCAAGCTTTGTTTACGCAAAGGATAAGGAAAACCAAGACGTTCTGATTAAGCAGATAAGCAGTGACCAAAGCCGTGTGTGGGTTGAAATTGAGGATATTCCTCAGCACGTACTGGACGCTTTTGTTGCAGTAGAGGACGAGCGTTTCTTTGAACACGACGGTGTTGACTGGAAACGTACAATCACAGTTACCGTAAAGGCGGTCTTTGACGGTGGTACAGCCGGTGGTTCTACAATTACACAGC
Organism: Ruminiclostridium sp.; assembly: GCA_045604505.1. GTDB lineage: Bacteria > Bacillota > Clostridia > Oscillospirales > Ruminococcaceae > Ruminiclostridium_E. The sequence goes on from JAZUOE010000204.1 coordinate 1,624, forward strand.
AGTTGGTACGTGACATTACAAAGGACAAAGAGGCTACCTTCGGGCGAAAGCTCCGAGAAATTTTCCGAGCCTTATCGCTGGAGAATAAATACACTAAGTTTGATATTTTAGAGAGCTACCTTAACCGTATCGGTTTCGGCGGTACAGCCTACGGTATCGGTTCTGCAGCTTACCATTATTTTGATAAAGAAGTAAGTGAGCTGACTATAGCAGAGGCGGCAATGTTGGCGGGAATTGTCCGTTCGCCGTCAAATTATAACCCTTATGCTAGTCCTCAGCAGTCCAAAACCCGTCAGGAGTATGCCCTTTCCCACATGTACGAAAACGGCTATATTTCCACACAGGAATACGAGGACGCACTTGTTGAACAGGTAAGATTCAGAATCCCGATTGAGGGCGACTGGTATGGTTATGTTGACGAGCGTTACAATGACTACTATGGTATTTATGAAGAGGACGAACAGGATTTATATTACGAAAACGTATCATGGGACGAAATTTTGGGTGAAGATACCGCTTTTGCTTATGAGTGGAATGGTAACTACACTGTAACTCAGAACTGGTATGTTGACGCAGCAATGAATCAGATTGTAAATGACCTTGCAGCACTTTTTGATATTTCCTATACGGCTGCATGGGATAAATTCTCTAGTGGCGGTTATACCGCATATCTCAATATGGATATGGAAATGCAGGATACTCTTTCCAAGAAGTTTGAGGACCCGTATACCTGCCTTTCCGAATTTGATACAAGCCTTCCTGCTGACAGCGATGAATTGATTCAAGGTGCATTTGTAATCATGGACTATCGCGGCAACGTCAAGGCTATTGCAGGTGGTATCGGCGAAAAGCCCGGTGATAACTGCTTTAACCGTGCTACTCAGGCGGTAAGTGCTATCGGTTCTACAATCAAGCCTATTGGCAACTATGCACTTGCAGTTGACATGAACCTTATCACATACTCCACATTTTTCAAAGATGCTGCCGGACGTGTTTATGTAGGTCCTGCAGAAGAAGGGCAGTATACTGTGGCACAGGATTATGACGAAGAAACACAGACTATTCTTTGGCCTCAGAACTACGAAAAGGACTACGGTACAGGTAATTATTTCCCTGCATGGTATGCAGTTCAGAAGTCAACCAATACAATTGCCGCAAGGTCTATGAGCAAAATCGGTCTTGCAAATGCCTTTAACCACCTTGTAAACAAGTTAGGTTTCAGTCATCTTGACAGCACTAACGATATGGCTTATGCTCCTCTTGCTACAGGTGCGCTGACAAATGGTGCAACTCTTGTTGAGCTGACAGCAGCATTCCAGGTTATCGGAAACGGCGGTATGTATTACAAGCCTTATTTCTATTCAAAGGTAGTTGACGCAAACGGTAAGGTTGTTCTTGAACAGGATACAACAGGTAAACGTGCAATTGCTGAAGACAGCGCATGGATTACTAACCGTATGATGAAAAAGGTTATCGAGGACCCTTATGGAACAGGTAGACACGCATCTATCGAAAATGTTGAAGTTGTAGGTAAAACAGGTACTGCAAACGACATGTCAAACCTTCTTTTTGCAGGTCTTACACCTCAGTATGTTGCTTGTTACAGAATTGCCCACGATGACAACCATGAAATCAAAACCAGCAGTCAGGCAGGATATATGGGTTGGCGTACTCTTGCTAAGGTATGGCATGACGTTATGGTTGATATTGTAGATACCAGCGTTGAGCAGAGCTTTACACCTGACAGCAGCACACTTGTACTCAATTACTGCAACGATACAGGTCTTCTTGCAACTTCTAAGTGCCCTGCAACAACAGTGGGTTATTATCGTGAATCAAATTATCCCGCAAGTTGTGATTCAAACCATGATGGAACATACTGGGCTGAACATGATGAAGAGGAAGTACCTCATTTTGAATAAGCCACGCTTATTAATCAGAAATTACTTTGTAACGGGCGGCCATAGGTCGCCCCTACACGTTTATTAAAGGAATCAAAACTATGACATATAAACTTACTGCACCCTGTCATTTCGGGTTGGAAAAAACTCTTGCTTTTGAGATAAAAAGAGCCGGTGGTCAGGATATTAAAGCGAGTGACGGACGTGTTGACTTTACCGGTGATGAAAGCGTTATCGCAAAAGCAAATATAACCTGCTCTGTTGCGGAGAGAATAGGGATTGTTCTTGACAGCTTTCAGGCAAAAAACTTTGAAGATATTTTTGTTCATCTGAAAAATGTCCCGATTGAAGAATATGCGGGAAAAAACGATAAAATTCATATTGTTAAGGGACATTCCCTTAATTCAAAGCTGACAAGTATTCCTGCAATTCAGCGAACAATGAAAAAAGCTCTTGTTCTTCGTATGCAGGATAAGTATAAAATTAATACTCTTCCTGAAACAGGCGCAGTACTGCCTATACATTTTATGCTTATGAAGGATAATTTCACTGTAACTCTTGATACTTCAGGTGTTGGACTTCATAAGCGTGGTTATCGTGCTATGTCAAATGCAGCCCCTATAAAAGAAACACTTGCAGCCGGGATAATTGACCTTGCTCGTGTGAGAAGTACAGATACGGTTATTGACCCCTTCTGCGGCAGTGGTACAATTCTTATTGAGGCAGCATTAAAGGCTGCAAATATTGCTCCGGGTCTTAATCGTAATTTCACAGCAATGAGCTGGGGATTTACAGATAAAAAGGTGTGGGCAGAGGCTTTTGATGAGGCTAGAGAGGCAATCCGCAAGGATTGCGAATTTACAGCACTTGGCTTTGATATTGACCGTCAGGCGGTTGAATTAACCCGTGAAAATGCCTGGAAGGCTGGGGTTGATAAGTACATTAAGGTTGAGCGCAGAGCGATAAAGGATTTTGTTTACCCCGATACAAGAGTGAAGATTATTACAAATCCGCCCTACGCTGAACGAATGGGTGAAATTTCAGAGGCAAAGGAAATTTACAAAACTATGGGAAAGCGTATGCTCCCATTAGGTGAAAATGAGCTTTATGCAATCACTTCTATTGAGGAATTTGAAACAGTTTTTGGAGAAAAGGCAGCAAAAAACCGTAAGCTGTATAATGGCATGATTATGTGCAGATTGTACTCTTACACAGGAAATAAAAAGTAACAATTTTAATGCTCCCGAATATACTGATAACAGCATTTTACGGAGGTGTTGTTATGTGCGGTATTGCAGGTTGGGCAGATTTTAAAAACAGCCTTGAAAATAAAAGTGAAGTAATAGAAAAAATGCGGCAGTGTATTGAACACAGAGGTCCTGATATGCAAGGGGATTTTTCTGACAGACATTGCCGCCTTTCTCATACCCGCCTTGCGGTAATTGATGTTGAAAATGGCAAACAGCCTATGAGCAGCGGCAGTTATACAATTGTATACAACGGTGAGTTGTATAATACAGAGGATATACGTTCGGAGCTGATAAAAAACGGCTGTTCATTCAGTACGAGAAGTGATACTGAAGTGCTGCTTAAGGCGTACATAAACTGGGGCGAAAAGTGCCTTGAAAAGTTGAATGGAATTTACGCTTTTGCAGTATGGAACAGCGTGGAAGAAACCTTATTTATGGCAAGGGACAGAGTTGGTGTAAAGCCGTTTTTCTACTATAGTTATGACGGTGGAATAATTTTCGCCTCAGAGATGAAGGCAATCCTTTCACACCCATGTATCAAGCCTGAAATTGACAGAGAGGGAATTGCCTCACTGGTGCTGCTTGGTCCTGCACGAAAGGGCGGTTTGGGTGTGTTCAGGGGGATTGAAGAGTTGCTGCCCGGAGAATATGGAATATTTACAAAGAAAGGTTTGAAAAAGCGGAAGTATTGGTCTTTACAGGCAAAACCTCATATTGAAAGCCTGTCAGAAACGTTAGGACATTTACGCTACCTGCTCCTTGACAGTATCAACCGTCAGCTTGTCAGCGATGTGCCTCTTTGTACCTTTTTGTCAGGCGGTCTGGATTCAAGCCTTATTAGTGCAATTGCGGCAAGGAAGTACAAAAACGAGGGCAGGGAGCTAACAACCTATTCGGTTGATTATAAGGATAATCGGAAAAACTTTGTTGCAAGTTCCTTTCAGCCTGATGAGGACGCTCCTTGGATTGAGAAAATGAGCGAATTTATCGGTTCACGGCACAGAAATGTGGTTATTGATACGCCGATGCTGACTGATGCGCTTATCCCCTCAATGAGAGCGAGAGATTTGCCTGGTATGGCAGATGTAGACAGTTCGCTTTACCTTTTTTGCGGGGAAGTAAAGAAGGATTTTACTGTTGCAGTCAGCGGTGAGTGCATGGACGAAATTTTTGGAGGGTATCCTTGGTATCATAAAAAGGAACTTCTTCACAGCAGCGGTTTCCCTTGGTCAAGAGCAACAACAGAACGCTCTCAGTTGCTCAGAGAGGGGATTTTAGGTGGAATTTCTGCAGAGGAATATGTAGAAAATGCGGTTAATATGACGGTCAACGAAACCTCATATCTTGAAACTGACAGTGATGATGATAAGGCAATGCGCCGTATGTTTATGCTTAATTTCTATTGGTTTATGCAGACTTTACTTGACCGAAAGGACAGATGTTCAATGGCTCATGGGCTTGAGGTCAGAGTACCTTTCTGTGACCATAGAATTGCTGAGTTCGCCTACAATATACCTTGGGAAATGAAGGCACTGGGCGGCAGAGAAAAGGGCATTGTGAGAAAAGTTGCAGAGGAATTTCTGCCTTATGATGTAGTATGGCGGAAAAAATCTCCTTATCCTAAAACTCACAATCCTGATTACATGAAACGTGTGTTTGACCAATTCAGATTTTTAGCGTCAGAGCGGGATTTTCGTCTTGTTGAGTTCCTTGACAGGGAGAAAATCAGCGAACTTATTGCTAGTGAGGGTAAGAGCTTTTCAAAAAACTGGTATGGTCAGCTTATGTGTACACCGCAGATGTTTGCTTATTTAATTCAGCTTGAAATATGGCTCAGAGAGTATGATGTGAATATAATCCTGTAAAGAAAAGGACGGCGCATTGCAATATGCGTCGTCTTTTTTACTATTTTACAGTCTTCACCTTTGAAAATGAGCTGTAATATTTCTTTCCGTCTACTTCTTTATATGAGCGGATTTTGAATTTATAGTCGTTTTTCTCAAAATCAAGCTTTGAAATAGTTGTACTGGTTTTGCTGCCTGAAACAGTGGCGAGTTTTTTG
>JAZUOE010000205.1:0-2747 GCA_045604505.1 Ruminiclostridium sp.
TTTTGCTTAATTAAAGAAGTACCGCTTTAATCTCCTTGAGATATTTCACTATATTCCTGCAGCAATTCCAAAAGCTCGGGAATAAAATGTTCAAAATCGCCATAGCTTTTAGCGGGGCATTCAGCCATACAGTTAATCTGCGGATATTCTTCTGTCAGCAACCAGAATTCGTTGGTCCACCAACTGAAACCATGCTTGGAAAATTCAGAAAGAACAGTCTTGTAATAGGATTTCAGGCTATCCCATGTACAACCGCTGAATTCTGCGGCTTCAATACGCACAATACAGTTACCGTCAAATTTATCTGTTGCATCGCACCATGCGGCAACGGTTTCTTCAGTTGACTGTTCCCATATTTCAGGGGTAGTGTAGCTGACATCTTCGCAAATTGTAATGCGGTTATTTTTTGAGCCGCCAACAGGACTCACTATGATACGAGAAGTGTGTTTTTTAACAATACCTGATTCTTCTTCTGCTCCGATAAATACATCGTAAGTAGTATTGAACCACCACTGGTCTATTGCGTATTCTTCGGGCAGATACACGTCCATTCCGCTCCACGTGAAAAAGTTATCTGTTCCTATAGTTATCAGAGAGGTATCTTTTTTAAGTGTGATACTGATACATTTATCACTTTTGGCATAATTGAAGAATCGTGACATGGTGTAACCCACATCATATTTGTCTGCGTTAAGCTGTTCACTGTAAATTCGTTCGCCGTCAGCATCAACATATATAAGTGAGTTGTCACTTTCATTAAGATAAATGTCAATGACGGTACCTTTTGGCAGAAATCCGTCTATTAACAATGGGTCTTCGCCGCCTATCCAATCACTTACTCCATAGTAAGTTACAGGGAAATCCTGTATAGGAATACTGTGATTATTATTGTCAATATGTTCACCTTCAGTTGCAGTCATACAAGCATAAACAAAAGGATTTTCACAGTAATTAAACGATATCATTATATTTTCAATATCGGAAACCTGTGATTTTACTGCAGCAGATTCTTCAAAAGACGTAATAACGTCATTATTTGCAGTAGGTTCATATATTATAAGTCTGTCAGAATCTTTTTCTCGAATTACCCCTATAACACGGCGCAGATATTTTCCTACGTCTTTAGGTGTATAGGAAGGATGGGGAAGACCTGTACTAAGATTATAATTCAAAGCCTCCCAAAAAGGGGTAAAGGATAATGCTGCGCTGGGAATATCTTTATAACGCTCTGCAAGTTGAGCCCATATTTCATCTGTACGAGCCTGTTGTTCAGAATTTATAAACAAATCGAATTCGCCTGTAGACGTATATGTATTTGGGTCTACAATTGAAATACGTCCGGGTAGGCTGCATAAACAGATATTAAGATGAATACCGCTTTCGATAGCCTGTGCAACTAGTCTGTCAAGAGTCAGCAATCCATTTATTTTTCCCTCTGAGGTATCATTTTCGTCAAAGAGATTGCGATAGTCTATCATAATTCTGAGCGAATTGAAACCCCATTCCTTTAAATATTGAATATTGTCAGTAGTGGCGGAAAAGTAAACATTTTGATCCCAGCCAAGCACAAAACCTGTCCAGACGGGGTGTTCCTCCGCAGTAACTAAAGGCAGTGTATTTGCTTTTTTTATCAGTTCAGGCGTAAGGATACACGAACAAGGTACAACATTACTGGTTTCTCCAAACAGTTCAGGTTTTTCTGAAGCAAGGAGTCTTACAACCGCAATAACACATTCTGCGTAAGTTGGCGGCACAAATTCATGTATGGAATTAGCCTGTTCATCATAGGCAAAAGGATGCTGAAGTGTAAAGGGCGATGTGCGGCTCAGATTATAATAATAACTAGCGCCGTCCAGATACTGAGTGCCTACACCATTGATATTGTATATCGGGGCATCAATCTTTTTATACAGCTCGTAAGTAAAATAATAATCTGACCAGGAAAAATTTAGTTTTTCTACAACAGACCAAAATGAATCCTTACATTCTGCCCAATCTCCGCCTAAAGCTTGTCCTACAAGATAAAGGGCTGCCATAGCATCGAATCTGGTCAGAGGTTCTTTATGATTTCTTTGGTGCAAATACATGGTTTCCCATTCGTTCAGCTTATCAGGTTCTGCATATCCGACAAAATGATCGAGAATATCCCACATCTCTTCACCGGTTATTGTCTGCTGATTCAGTTTATCCATATTAAAACCAATAGAATGCGCCACACGAAGTTCCTCTTTATACTGTTCAGGCAGATTAAGAGAATTAATACGCTGCTCGGCAGTCATAGGTACAGCCGGTTGTTCAGTAGTGGTGCTGGTATTTTTAGGCACTGTGGTTTGAGCAGAAGTTGAGCTTTGTACAGAGGGTGATGTTTCAATAGAAGTTGAAGTTTGTAAAGTGGTTGATGTTTCAACAGTGCTTGAATTCTGTACAGTAGTTGATGTTTCAACAGCGCTTGAATTCTGTGCAGAAGTTGAGGTTTGTTCAGCAGTTGAAGTCAGTGCAGGAGTAGAGACCTGTGTGTCAGGATTGTATGCCGACGTTGTAGCATTAGTTTCAGTTGAATCTGCTGAGGTATAGGACGCATTGTTTTTAGCGCCACAGCTGTTAGTAAAAAGCAGAATGGCAGCAAGTATTGTGCATAGCAGTTTGTTTTTAATTTTCATACTGGTTTCTCCTTTTTGACTTGCAAATTTGAAAAAATCTTTTCAGTTTAAACCTTAAGCCGCAATAATATTTAGAATGGCTTTAAT
>JAZUOE010000206.1:0-10958 GCA_045604505.1 Ruminiclostridium sp.
ATTATAAGGGCAGGGATGTTGCTTTTTATTTGACAGGTATAGGCTCCGCTCTTGCATCAAGTATGTGCTATGAAACCTATTGGCTGACAGGTGCTAAAAAATTTATTATGTTCGGTTCCTGCGGAAGTCTTGACAGAGAAAAAACAGAGGGCAGATTTATTATCCCCACAGAAAGCTATCGTGGGGAGGGCTGTTCTTATTACTACGCCGAACCTGCCGATTATATCGAGATAAAAAACAGCAAAAAGCTTTCGGCTATATTTGAAAAGCTGAACATACCCTATGTGTTGGGTAAGGTATGGACAACAGATTCTATGTTAAGAGAGACGGTAGGACTTGTTGAAAAGCGAAGAGCAGAGGGCTGCATTGCGGTTGAAATGGAGCTGGCGGGAGTGCAGGCTGTGTGCGATTTCTACGGCTTGGAGCTTTATGATTTTCTCGAAGCTGGCGATGTGCTGGAATCAAGCGGTTATGATGTTGAAGGACTGCACGACGCAAACCACGACCTCGGCAAATTATATGTTGCACTTAATACAGCGGTGCTTTTATGACCTCCGACTTATTGAACAGCTATACTCAAACCGTACACGAAATGACGCGGGTTTGTTTTATGGTATTGATTTTTTGGTGTGTATAGTATAATATGCTTATGGATAAATGAGAATTTGATAAGGTGACAAACTATATGGATGGCAAAACAACTATTAACGACAGCAGATACCCTTCTAATGAAAAGTTTGAAGAAGGTAGATAAATCTCAATTCACCAAGCAACCTATACCAATCCGCACTTGTAACAACGGGTGCGGTGCTTTTGCAAATTGATTATAACAAAGGTATTGAAAAAGTCAACGATATAAGCAAAGTTGTGTTTGGAATTTATATCAAAAGCAGGTTTGCATAACTTAAAGCGGAGTATGTCATTTGACACAGCTCCGCTTTTTATGTTAAAATTCTCTTGCAATGCCCAAACAGAAACAAAACTTTAACATTTCTGTGTTATCATAAAGAAAAATCATCGGAGGTAAAGCGATGTTCAAGATATTGGTAGTAGAAGATGACCGTGAAATGAACAAAACGGTCTGCACATTTCTTAATAACAACGGTTATGAGGCAACAGGCTGTCTTTCGGCAAATGAGGCCTATGACGCAATGTATGAAACAGTGTTCGACCTTATTGTTTCGGACATTATGATGCCTGAAATTGACGGCTTTGAGTTTGCAAAAACAGTGCGCTCTCTGAATAACGAAATCCCGATTTTGTTTATGACCGCACGGGACGATTTTGCCTCAAAACAGCGAGGCTATCGTGTGGGAATTGACGATTATATGGTAAAGCCTATCGACCTTGACGAGCTTTTCTTGCGTATAGGAGCACTGCTCCGCCGTGCGAAAATCGCCTCAAGCAGAAAGCTTGAAATCGGTAGCTTTGTTATGGATGCAGACGAGCACACGGCATATCTCGGTGATGAAGAAATACCTATGACGACAAGGGAATTTTCTATTCTCTACAAGCTTTTATCCTATCCCAAAAAAACCTTCACCCGTACTCAGCTTATGGACGAATTCTGGGACGCTGATACAGAAACAGCTCCCCGTGCCGTTGACGTATATATGACAAAGCTCCGCAGTAAGCTTTCAGAGTGTAATGACTTTGAAATTGTTACAGTACACGGACTTGGTTACAAGGCGGTGATAAAGTGAATTACAGAAAAATTCTACACGGTCTTAACAACTGGCTTGTATTTTTTCTCCTTGCAGCATTTGTTGTAACCTGCTGTATGACACTTTTTATAACAGTTATGTCAGATACTCTTAATATCGTTTTGACAGAAGAAAACATATCTCAGGCTGCAAAGCTTACATTCGGAAATGTGATCCTCATAAGTATTCTCTTTACTGTAATTGATGCAGTACGCCGTAGGCTTATGGTTGACCGCCCCACAAAGCGTATTGTTTCAGCCGGAGAAAAGATTACAAGCGGTGATTTTTCCGTGCGTATAGAGCCTTTCGAGGACAATTACGCATACGAAAGTTTTAACAGCATCATTGACTGTTTCAATAAAATGGCACAGGAGCTTGGAGGCGTCGAAACCCTTCGTACAGACTTTATCGCAAATGTTTCCCATGAGCTTAAAACACCTCTTGCGGTAATGCAGAACTACGGAACAATGCTTCAGGCACCTGATTTGCCTGACGAAAAACGTATCGAATACGCAAAGGGAATTACCGAAAATTCACGCAGACTTGCAAATCTTATCACCAACATTTTGAAACTCAATAAGCTTGAAAATCAGCAGATTTTCCCTGTATCAGAACAGTTTGATTTAAGTGAACAGCTTTGCGAAAGTCTTTTGCAGTTTGAGGAAATATGGGAGCAGAAAAATATTGACATTGAAACAGAAATCGAGGACAGCGTTTATATCAATTCTGACTCTGAGCTGCTTTATCTTGTCTGGAACAACCTGCTTTCCAACGCTTTTAAATTTACCGAAAAGGGTGGTGCTGTTTCCGTTTCGCTCTCCGCTGATGATGAATATGCAATGGTAAAAATCTCTGATACAGGCTGTGGAATTTCCGCAGAAACAGGCAAACACATCTTTGAAAAATTCTATCAGGGAGATACTTCCCACGCTATGCAGGGCAACGGACTGGGACTTGCCCTTGTGAAACGTGTAGTTGATATTATGCAGGGTGAAATCGCTGTCGAAAGTGAAATCGGCAAAGGTACTGTATTTACTGTCATATTGAAAAGGAGTGACAACATTGGAATGGAAAAAGCTGATTAAGCTACTTTATCCGCCTGTATGGATAATCGCTCTGCTTGTCCCGATTTGCACAGCGGCTCTTATTTACACCTTTATCGGCGGCTACGAAACACACCCTGTTGCTTATTTTACCTATGTGCTTTCCTTTTACACATTAACTACTGTTGTTATGAGATGTATTAAGGTAGTCCCAAAACAATATCGTGCCGCAAAAAAGAAGATTTATGACAACCCGATAGGAAACCGCTATTTTACTGACCATAAATTCAAAACACACGTCACACTATACAGAAATCTTGCTGTAAATATTCTTTATGTAGGAGTAAATATCGTGTCGGGATTTCTATACAATACGGCGTGGTTTTTCGTACTTGCATTTTACTATACGATTTTAGCAGTAATGCGTTTTCTGCTTGTACGCTTTGTAAATCGTGTAGGCATAGGCACAAACCGTTTCAAGGAACTTCGCCGTTCACGTCTTTGCGGGTATATTCTGCTGACGATAAATCTCGCTCTGTCCGGTGCGGTGCTTATGATATTATATCAGAATAAGGGTTATGAATATCACGGCATACTTATCTACGTTATGGCGGCATACACGTTCTATATAACAACAGTCGCAATAGTAAATCTCGTGAAATACAGAAAGCTTGGCAGCCCCGTGATGTCTATGACGAAAATTATCAGTATGGCTGCGGCACTGGTTTCAATGTTATCGCTGGAAACTGCAATGCTTTCCGAGTTTGGAAGGGATTTGTCAACAGAAAACAAGCAGATTTTCATAATGCTGACTGGTGCTGGTGTAAGCATAATTATTGTTGCAATGTCGGTTTACAGCATTGTCAAAAATTCAAGGGAAATAAAACAGATTATGGAGAATGATACCTATGGAAAATAAGGAAACCTTTAGCTATACCTACTCTGCAAAAGAGCAGGAGGAAATAAAGAAAATACGGGAAAAATATGTACCTAAAGAGGCTGATAAAATGGAACAGCTTCGCCGTCTTGACGAAAGCGTAACAAAAAAAGGAACGGCAATTTCACTTATTATCGGAATTATCGGAGCACTTATTCTCGGAACAGGAATGTCTATGTGCTTGGTATGGACAGAGCTGTTCATATTGGGAATAATTGTGGGTATAACAGGCATTGCGGCTGTATCTCTTGCATATCCGATTTACAGCTATGTAACAAAAAAGGAGCGTGAAAAAATTGCTCCCGAAATTATAAGGCTCACAGATGAGCTTATGAAATAAGATTGCTGAAATCCAAATACTCAGCTGCAATATAAAAATTTGTAGGATTATTACAGCGCCCGAAAGATTTTTTTATAGCATTGATTTTTGGATATGTATAATAAGAATATGGATAAAAATTTTTTCAAATAAACTATTGACTCTCACGTTCCGTCATAGTGTATACTTCGTTTTGTGAGGTGATAAAAATGAAAATGCAGATTAAGGAATTTGCTGAAATCACGGGAGTAAGTGTGCGCACACTTCATTATTACGATGAAATCGGGCTGTTAAAACCTGCCTGTGTTGATGAATTTACAGGCTACCGTTATTATGATGAAAGCTCCCTTCTTCGTATGCAGGAGATTCTCTTTTACCGTGAACTTGACTTTTCTTTAAAAAGCATCAGCGAGATTTTAGCATCTCCCGATTACGACAAAAACAAGGCACTGAAAGAGCAGAAAAATCTTCTCACCCTTAAAAAAGAACGCTTGGAGAGATTGATTTCTGCCATTGACGGAGCCGTGAAAGGAGAGAATGTAATGAAAGCATTTGACAACAACGAATTTGAAAAATACAAGGCTGAGGCAAAGAAAAAATGGGGTAACACCGACGCCTACAAGGAGCATACGGAAAAGACTAAGAATTATTCAGCCGACAAGTGGAATAATCTTGCTGAAGAGATGAATGATATTCTTGCGGAATTTGCGGTATGTATGAAAAACGGCAGGGAGCCTGATTCTGACGAAGTGCAGAGCCTTGTAAAAGCATTGCAAAATCATATAACCGAGAATTATTACCTTTGCACAAATGAGATTTTAGCAGGTCTTGGTCAGATGTATACAGCGGACGAGCGTTTTAAAAACAACATTGATAAAAACGCTGACGGCACCGCACAGTTTATCAGCGAGGCTGTAAAAATCTATTGCGGAAAATAAGTATTTAATCCGTATTCCTACGGCAACAGATTAAGGAAACTATCAGAAATGGTAGTTTCCTTTTTTATTTAAAAATTTAACATTTTTGTGAAAAAACTTTTTGGGGATTAGTTTATAATTATATTGACAAGGGGGAAGAAACAATGAATATGTACAAATTTGATGATGTTGTAAATGCTGTGTTGAATGAAAGTGATGATGTGCTTAAAAGTAAGCTTTCAGAGTATTTAACTGATTGCTATAACACAACTTTTTCAAACTCACTTTACACTCTTTGCATTGAAAACAAAAGATATGAACAGGCAAAGGTTTTTATCAATGCGCAAAGCTGTTTGTATGCAAAACTTTATAGCCCCGCATGGCGGGAAAAAACAAATCAATACATAAGCGATATGATAAGCTACAATTTCAACGGAAAAGAAGAAATAACATATCTCATAATCTATCACCTTATTAAAAATAGGTGCTATGAGCTTTTGAAAAAATATCTTGATATGTTAAAGCTTTTTGAATTGCGCAATCGTCACACCGCCTCTCTTATGGGTGTGGCTGTGAAAAATAAAGATACCGATGCACTGAGATTGTTTATTGAAAGAGGCTTTTGTTTTAATGAAAACGATATTGAATATCTTAAAAATTCAGATGAAAATTATTTTAATGAAACGGTAATGCGGGAGTTGGAAAAACACAGCGGTAAAAGGGATATAGAGCCTTTTGCCGTCTGCTATGAATTTGATGAATGCTTGTTTTATTAAAAGTTTCTACATTTTTGTGAAAAAACATTGTTTTAATAGTGGTAAAATAGAATTATAAGATAAACAGAAAGGACGATTAATATGAGAATTTTAAGTGCTGAATTTGCCCGTAAATTCAAAAAGGAAAAAAGACTTTGTCCCGGTGACTATGACTTTACCAACAACATTTACCCCGCTTTAAAGGAGCGTCCCCGTTTCAGTCAGGTGGTAGGTCTTATTGACAGTATCAACTGCGGTGTTTCCAACAAGGTTTTTTCTGAAAGCTATACCAACCATTACTTTATTCATTGTAATACTCTTAATGACGGTCTTGTTGCCGCTGTGGCAATCTGCAACATGATTTATAATAAATACACTTATGAAATAGGCGACTACCTTGTGGACATGAGCGATTGTGACTATAGCGGTCCTGCATTAGGCAATATAAACGTAAGAATGATTCCGCCTGTATTTAATAACAACAATTATAGAAATGACGATTACGAAAGCGATTTCTATGACGACGATGAATGCAACCCTGCTATATTCTTATATGACCAAGCCTCAATCAATGATATTTTTGCCTTTGATACAGCAGGAATAAGAGTCTGCTTTGTAATATACTCTGAGGACAGTGTAACAAACATCAGCGAAATAATACCTATTTTTCCTACACTTCAGAATCTCTCTCCCGAACAGGCAGCAGAGCAGCTCCATTACACCTACATAAGCATTCCGGCAGATAAGAGTGACGAAATTGCGGGAGTGATAGTTGACCAAATTTCAAAAAGCGGTTTCAGCTGCGACGGAGTGAAACGAGAAGTCAAGGCACTTTCACAGCACCCCCTTATCACCGATGAATATAAGGCAGTAGCAGCAGCTAAGCACGTTATAAACAACCACATTCAGCGATTCAGTGCAATTGAATATATGCTGCCCACAGACTTCTGTGATTATATTCAGCCGCAAACTGCTCCTAAGAAAATCAGTGTTCAGACCCGCCTTGTGGGGCTTGAAAAAGAGCTTGGAATAATCAGCGGCGCTGTAAATTCTTTAGCTTTTGATATTGAAAGAAAGAACAAAGGGCTGACAGATGATATTTCAGGCTGCAACATGATTTTTTCAGGTCAGCCCGGAACAGCGAAAACAACAACCGCCCGTGAATTTGCAAAAATCCTTGCAGAAAAATCAATTATTCCCGGCATAGGTAATTTCCGTGAGTGCAGAAAATCTGATATTGTAGGTCAGTTTGTAGGGCACACCGCAAAAAAGGTTGATGATATGTTTCAGGAGTTGGCACGTAAAGGCGGCGGGGTAATTTTCTTTGATGAAATCTACACCCTGTCTGAGAAAAACAGCACTTGTTATGATACAGAGGCTATAAACTGCATAACACAGAACATGGAAAATTTCCGTTCAAAGGTTTTCTGCATTTTTGCAGGTTATGAAAATAAAATGAAGGAGTTTATTGACGCAAATCCCGGTTTAAGTTCAAGAATTTCCACAACCGTAAGATTTTCACCCTATGATGATGAAACCTTATGCAAGATATTTGACAGCATAGTAAAAACAGATAAATTCAGCATTATCGGTGATTATCACGACACCGTCAAGAACTTTTTCACTAAGCTGAGAGAACTTCGCGGTGAAAACTTCGGTAATGGACGTGAGGCAAGAAACCTTTTTGAAAACACCAAACGCTTTACCGCAAACCGTGTTATGAGTCAAAAGAAAGCAACAAAGCAGATGCTTTCCATTATCACAAGTGATGATATAACCTCAGCGGTTAATGAAATTCTTGAATCGGTAATCACAAGCGAAACAAGTAAAATGAACACTATCGGATTTTAGAAAGGAGCAATATTATGAATGTACCGTATGTAATAGAAAAAACCTCAAACGGTGAAAGAAGTATGGATATTTATTCAAGACTTCTTGAGGACAGAATAGTTGTACTTCACGGTGAAGTGAATAGCGGGAGCGCAAACGTTATTGTTGCACAGCTTTTATATCTTTCGGCAAAGGACCGTAATGCTCCTATAACAATGTATATTGATTCACCAGGCGGGTCAGTTACAGCAGGGCTTTCAATCGTGGATACCATGAATTATATCAATCCGCCTGTACACACAATCTGCACAGGTCTTGCAGCGTCAATGGGCGCAGTTATATTCAGCTGCGGCGAAAAGGGGTCAAGATTAATCCTGCCCCATGCACAGGTTTTAATTCATCAGCCTCTTATTTCAGGTGAGGGTTTGACAGGGCAGTGCAGCGACATTAAGATTCATGCAGAGCATATAATTGAAACCCGTGAAACACTTGAAAGTCTGCTTTCTGAATCCACAGGCAGAAACAAGGAAGAGATACATTCAGCTTGTGAAAGAGATAATTATTTCTCCGCACAGGCAGCAGTAGATTTTGGCTTATGCGATAAAATAATTACAAAACAAGGTCAGTAATAGTGAAAGGAAGTATCAGCTATGACAGAAAATAAACTTTTAAATCTTAACGACACAAATTCCCCTCTTGCTCTTTCAGTAGATAAGGCAGGAGAGCAGCTC
The DNA here is from genome assembly GCA_045604505.1 of Ruminiclostridium sp. Lineage (GTDB taxonomy): Bacteria > Bacillota > Clostridia > Oscillospirales > Ruminococcaceae > Ruminiclostridium_E. Next base: position 8,236 of record JAZUOE010000206.1, read on the forward strand.
AGAAGAATTGTCACAACCTATCTTGAAAAGAATGAGGACGGTACTTATGTAATTCCTTTCAACAGACAGCGCCCTGTACTTCTTATGGGTCCTGCGGGTATCGGTAAAACCGATGCGCCAAGACAGGCAGCAGAGGATTTAGGCATTGGCTTTGTTTCCTACTCTATGACCCACCACACCCGTCAGAGCGCCTTAGGTCTTCCTAAAATAATTGAAAAGGATTATTATGACGGAGCTATGCTGACAACCGAATACACGGTCAGCGAAATTATCTCTTCCGTTTATGATGAAATAAAAAGGACAGGAAATCCTAACGGTATTCTTTTCCTTGATGAAATAAATTGTATTTCTGAATCCCTTTCGGCTGTAATGCTGCAGCTTTTTCAGAATAAAACCTTAGGTCAGAGCAAAATCCCTGACGGTTGGGTGTTGGTTATGGCGGGAAATCCGCCCGAGTATAACAAAAGCGTTAAGAGTTTTGACGCAGTTACACGTGACCGTTTAAGAATAATAAATGTTGTGCCTGACGCTAAGGCATGGCTGACTTATGCAGAGGGCAGAGGCTTAAACTCAACCATTATATCTTACATAAGCTCAAATGAAGAGAAAATATATTGCTTTGACTCTTCGGCAATGGAGATTGTAACACCACGAGGCTGGGAAGAGCTTTCCATTAATCTTGACGCATTTGAAAAGCACGATTTTCCTGTTACAGAAGAGCTTATTGCCGAATTTATAGGGGTGCCTTCTGCGGCGGCTGATTTTTATGCCTACTATGATATGGTGAAAAAGCACATAACCGAAAAGGACATTGATGATATTATAGACGGAAAGGCATCAAAAAAGCTGGTTGATAAAATCAAGGAATGCAGCAGCAATATCAAGTATATGCTGATTACCTGCCTCAAAAGAAAATTACGGGGAATGTCAAGCGTTAAGAATTACGAAAAAGCAACATTGGCTATGGATAACATCGTAGATTTTATCAGCGGACTTTATGGCAACAGTGGTGAAATAGAGCTGTTTATGAGCGGCATTCTTTCAGATAAGGAAATAGTAAAAATGACTGTTGTGACTCATAATGAGAAATTCAGCAAGTATCTTAATGAGGTAGTAAATGCGGGAGCGGAGATTAGAGCAAAAATAAAGAGCAGAAAGAAGGAGGCAGTCTGATATGGAGATAACTGTATGTGGATATTCGCCTGAGGATAAGCAACTTGCGGAAAAGATTATCACACATATCAAGCGTGAGGTTGCGCAAAAACACTCCTATCTTGAAAAGGGGATATTCTACCTGAAAACTGAGGCAACAGAAAAGATTGAATATCTTGGTGCAAATTATACCACCCTTTATTACAACCCCATAGGTGTTATCAGACTCTTTGAAAAAAAGCCGCATAAATTAGAAACTGCACTGGTGCATATTGTACTTCATTGTATGCTTTTGCACCCTTCCTTCGGCATGAAGGACAACAAGCTTTTTGATGCGGCGGCAGACGTTATAGTAAACGCAATGATTGAAAATTCCTCTGCAGGTAATTCAAGAGAATGCAATAACTTTCTGACAAATTACAAGGTCAGTACAGCCGCACAGCTTTACAATGCCGCAGTGGAAAACACTCAAATGCAAAAGCGCATGACTGCACTTGCGGGAAATCATAAGTTGGACGACCACTGTGTATGGTATTTTGAACCTGAGCAGCAGAAAAAAGGCGTGGGTGCAGCGGGTGCGGAATCAGAATGGCAGTATATGTATAACACTGCAAAAGGCCTCTGCGGAAGACAGCAAGGCAGCGGCACAGGGAATATGTTTATGTCATTAACCCCCCCTGACAGATACAGCAAATTTTCATACGATGAATATATCAGGCGATTTACAAAAGAGGAAATTCTGCAGGACGACCCCGAAAATATAGATATGATGCTTTATACAATGAGCATGGATTTATATGATGATATGCCTATTGTTGAGTGGAATGAGGTCAGCGAAAGATGCAACCCCTCAGACCTTATTATTGCAATTGATATGTCAGGGTCATGCGGCGGTGAAACGGCAGCAAATTTTCTAAGACAGGTTTATTCGTTGTTTGAGAGTATGAATATCAGAGGGAATGTAAATATTCACGTTGTCTTATTTGATGAGCAGATATTGAAAACCTTTATTATCCAAAATAAAAAAGAGGCAGAGGAATTTATTGAAAATTATTCGGCAATGGGTTTCGGCGGAACAGATTTTAATTGCGTCTTTAATTATGCGGACGATTTTAAAAATCATTCTGCCGGTAGGCAGCTGAAAGGTTTATTTTTCTTCTCTGATGCCTGTGGATTTTTTCCGACGGAAAAGAAAAGCTACCCCACAACATTTTTTGTACCTGAAGAAAATGATTATTTTGATAAGCCGGAAGTGCCCGAATGGATAGAGCTTGTACATTACAATGACTAAAAAATCAATCAGCAGACGAAAGGAGTAAAAATGGAAATTACATTTGAAACTATAGCAAAGGCTGACAGATATATAGCAAATAACGATATTGAAAAGCTGAGAAAGCTTTTACAAGGTGATGAAAATTCATGGGGAAATATGTTTGAAACTGCTAAGGTGACTACCTGTGTGCTTATTTCAAAATTAACAGAGCTTATCTGCACCAAGCCTGAATTTTATGATGATGATGAGTTTGTAGAAAGGGTTCATACCCTGTTTTTAAACATTTTCGGACCGTTTT
>JAZUOE010000207.1:0-2021 GCA_045604505.1 Ruminiclostridium sp.
TTTCGTTACAAAGACTCCCCCTGCAGCAGTTCTTATCAAGAAGGCTTGCGGTATCGAAACAGCTTCCGGCACACCTAACAAGACAAAGGTTGCTAAGATCACAAAGGCTCAGGTTCAGGTTATCGCTGAACAGAAGATGAAGGACCTCAACGCAGGTTCCGTTGAAGCTGCTATGTCTATGATCGCCGGTAGAGCTCGTTCCATGGGCGTAGAGGTAGTTGACTGATTTAAGTACAATTAAGAAATTATGCGTGGGAGGTTTTATACCGTTTGACCACAAGGAGGATTTTACAATGAAGCACGGAAAGAAATATGTTGAAGGCGCAAAGCTCGTTGAAAACGGCAAGTTCTACGAAGTAGGCGAAGCTTGCGATTTAGTATGCAAGACAGCTAAGGCTAAGTTTGACGAAACAGTTGAAATTCACGTTAGACTCGGCGTTGACTCCCGTCACGCTGACCAGCAGGTTAGAGGCGCTGTTGTATTACCCAACGGTACAGGTAAGACTGTAAGAACAATGGTATTTACAAAGGGCGACAAGATTGCTGAAGCAGAAGCTGCAGGCGCAGATTACATCGCTGATGATGATACAGTAAAGAAGATCATGGACGGTTGGATGGAATTCGACGTTGTTATCGCATCCCCTGACATGATGGGTGTTGTTGGTCGTTTAGGTAAGGTTTTAGGTCCCCGTGGTTTAATGCCTAACCCTAAGGCTGGTACAGTTACACCTGACGTAGCTAAGGCTGTTACAGACGCTAAGGCTGGTAAGATTGAATACCGTCTTGATAAGACAAACATCATTCACTGCCCCATCGGTAAGGCTTCTTTCGGTCAGGCTAAGCTTGAAGAAAACTTCGAAGCACTTATGGGCGCTATCGTTAAGGCTAAGCCCGCTGCTGCAAAGGGTCAGTACCTCAAGAGCTGCACTCTTTCTTCCCCAATGGGCCCCGGCGTTAAGGTAAGCACAGCTAAGTACGGCTGCTAATCTTAAAATAACAACACAAATAAAGGGTACGACTTTTGCCGTACCCTTTTTTGCAAATATAAAGCTTCTTATGGAGGTAAATCTGAAATGGAAAAGGAAATTACACTTGTAATAATGGCGGCGGGTATCGGTTCCCGTTTCGGTCAGAAGATAAAGCAGCTGGAGCCTGTGGGTCCAGGCGGCGAGCTTATTATCGACTATTCGGTTCACGATGCAGTCAGGGTAGGCTTTAACCATATCGTTTTTGTTATCAGAAAGGATATTGAAGCGCTTGTCCGTGAAAAAATCGGAAACAGACTGGAAAAGCACGTTAAGATTTCCTACGCATTTCAGGAAAAAACAGATATTCCCGTAAGAAAAGAGCTTGGAGAAATCCGCAGAAAGCCCTGGGGTACAGGTCAGGCGGTGCTTTCCGCAAAGGACATTGTAAAAGGTCCTTTCGCTGTAATCAATGCCGATGATTTCTATGGCGCAGAGGCTTACAGAATCATTTTTGACTATCTCAGCAATGCTGATAACAGCGGTAAGGCTGTTCCTGAGTACGCAATGTGCGGCTTTAAAATCAAGAACACCCTCAGCGACAACGGCACAGTAACCCGTGGCATCTGCACGGTAGAAAATGACTATCTCAAGGGTCTTGAGGAGACAAAGGAGATAAAGCGTAATGCCGACGGCGCGATTACAGGCGTTTACGGCGGTGAAACCAAAACAATCTCTGAGGAAGCGGCAGCGTCAATGAATATGTGGTGCTTCACAGGGGAGTATATGGATACTCTTTCGGAGCAGTTCACAGAATTTCTCGAGAAGGTTGACGAAAGCAACGTTGACAGCGGCGAGTTCCTTGTGCCCATTGCGCTTGATGAGCTGCTGACAGCAGGCAAGTGCGCCGTAAAGGTGCTTCCCACTGACAGCAAGTGGTTTGGTATGACCTATGCCGAGGATGTTGAAGCGGTAAAGGCTTCGCTACGTGAGTATGTTGAAAAGGGCATCTACTCAGAAAAATTATGGAGTGAATAAAACAAAGCGGTTTCCGTT
>JAZUOE010000208.1:0-9368 GCA_045604505.1 Ruminiclostridium sp.
CGACTTTAAGAACCTTGAAGGATTCAGGCACGCCTGACTTAGGCACATTCTGTCCCTTAACGATTGCTTCGTAGGTCTTGACTCTTCCCACTGTATCGTCAGACTTGACTGTGAGAATTTCCTGAAGGGTATAAGCTGCGCCGTATGCTTCGAGAGCCCAAACTTCCATTTCTCCGAATCTCTGACCGCCGAACTGAGCCTTACCGCCGAGTGGCTGCTGAGTTACGAGTGAGTAAGGACCTACTGAACGAGCGTGAATCTTATCGTCAACGAGGTGGTGGAGCTTGAGGTAGTACATATAACCTACTGTTACGCGGTTATCAAACTTTTCACCTGTACGTCCGTCGTAGAGGACTGTCTTTCCGTCTTCAGGGAGACCTGCCTGTCTGAAGCACTCACGGATATCTGCTTCGTGTGCACCGTCGAATACAGGGGTCATAATCTTCCAGCCGAGCTTGCTTGCAGCCATACCGAGATGAACTTCAAGAACCTGACCGATATTCATACGTGAAGGTACGCCCAGAGGGTTAAGACAGATATCGAGTGGAGTACCGTCTTCGAGGAACGGCATATCTTCCTGTGGAAGAATTCTTGAAACTACACCCTTATTTCCGTGACGGCCGGCCATCTTGTCGCCGACAGAAATCTTTCTCTTCTGTGCGATATAGCATCTTACGAGCTTATTTACGCCGGGAGCGAGCTCGTCGCAGTTATCTCTTGTGAACACCTTAACGTCGATAATAACGCCTGCTTCACCGTGTGGAACCTTAAGAGAGTTATCTCTTACTTCTCTAGCCTTTTCGCCGAAGATAGCTCTGAGGAGTCTTTCTTCAGCAGTAAGCTCGGTTTCTCCCTTAGGAGTTACCTTACCTACGAGGATATCGCCTGCTCTTACTTCGGCACCGATTCTGATGATACCGTCCTCGTCGAGGTCCTTGAGGGCATCCTCGCCAACGTTAGGGATATCTCTTGTAATTTCCTCAGGGCCGAGCTTTGTATCACGGCACTCGAGTTCATACTCTTCGATGTGGACAGAGGTATACTTATCCTGCTTTACGAGGTTTTCGTTAAGCAGAACGGCGTCTTCGTAGTTATAGCCTTCCCATGTCATAAAGCCGATGAGGGCATTCTTACCGAGGGAAATTTCGCCGTTGCAGGTTGCAGGTCCGTCTGCGATTACCTGGTGTGCTTCAATTCTCTCGCCCTTATCAACGATAGGACGCTGGTTTGTACATGTTCCTGCATTTGAACGCTTGAACTTAATGAGGTCGTAGGTATGGAGCTCGCCATTATCCTCTCTTACCTCAATCTTGTCTGCGCTTACGTTTTCAACGATACCGCCTGCTGTAGAAACAACAGCGACACCTGAGTCGAGACAAGCCTTATATTCCATACCTGTACCAACGATTGGTGTCTCTGTCTTGAGCAGAGGAACAGCCTGACGCTGCATGTTAGAGCCCATGAGGGCACGGTTTGCGTCGTCGTTTTCGAGGAACGGAATCATAGCGGTAGCAACTGAGACTACCATCTTAGGAGAAACGTCCATGAAGTCAATCTTGTTCTTGTCGATTTCAAGAATCTGGTCACGGAAACGTCCCTTAACCTTATCGTTTGCAAACTTTCCTTCTTCTGTGAGAGGTTCGTTTGCCTGAGCAACCATAAATGAGTCTTCGACATCGGCAGTCATATAAACAACTTCGTCTGTTACAACTCCTGTTTCCTTATCTACTCTTCTGTAAGGAGCTTCGATGAAGCCGTACTCGTTGATTCTTGCGAAGGAAGCGAGGTATGAGATAAGACCGATGTTAGGACCTTCAGGAGTTTCGATAGGACACATACGTCCGTAGTGAGAGTAGTGTACGTCACGAACCTCAAATCCGGCTCTTTCACGGGAAAGACCACCAGGTCCGAGTGCGGAAAGTCTTCTCTTGTGAGTTAACTCTGCAAGAGGGTTATTCTGATCCATGAACTGTGATAAAGGAGATGAACCGAAGAATTCCTTGATTGCAGCAACTACAGGTCTGATATTAACCAGGCTGTTAAGAGAGAGCTTTTCTGTATCCTGCTGTAAGCCGATACGCTCACGGATAACACGTTCCATTCTTGTGAAACCAATTCTGAACTGGTTCTGAAGAAGTTCGCCGACAGAACGGATACGTCTGTTACCTAAATGGTCAATATCGTCAACATTACCTACACCTTCACAAAGATTGATGTAGTAGCTGACACTTGCATAAATATCACTAAGTGTAATATGCTTAGGCACTAATTCATCTGCCTTAAGCTTAAGCTGTTCTTCAATTTCTTCCTTAGAATCACATTCATCAAGGATTTCCTTAAGAACAGGAGCAAATACCATTTCATTGATACCGAGAGCCTCAGCGTCAATTTCAGCTGGAATGTAAGGTGCAATATCAACCATCTGGTTGCCAATTACCTTTACAATCTTGCTTGTAGCGTCCTTACCCTCGATTTCGAGATATACTTCGCCAACACCAGCCTGTTCGATTTCAAGACCCTTTTCGGTTGAAATCAGTTCACCGGCCTCTGCAATAATCTCGCCTGTAAACAGGTTTGCAACAGGCTTTGCTAACTTATGTCCGATAATACGTCCGGAAACGCCAAGCTTTTTATTGAACTTATAACGTCCGAATCTGGAAAGGTCATATCTCTTTGCGTCAAAGAAAAGGTTATTGAGGTGACCCTGTGCAGATTCAACTGTAGGTGGTTCACCAGGTCTTAACTTCTTATAAACCTCAAGGAGAGCCTCTTCTGTATTTTTAGTAGCGTCCTTCTGAAGGATTGTCTGCTTGATACGTTCATCTTCGCCGAAAAGCTCAAGAAGTTCTTCGTCTGTACCCTTACCTAAAGCACGGATTAAAGTAGTTGCAGGCATCTTTCTGTTCTTATCAATACGAACATAGAAAATGTCGTTGGGGTCCATTTCATATTCAAGCCATGCACCACGGTTAGGAATAACCTGTGAAGTGAACAACTTCTTACCTGTTTTATCATAATCAAAGCCATAGTAAACGCCCGGAGAACGAACCAGCTGTGATACGATAACACGTTCGGGGCCGTTGATAACGAATGTGCCGCTATCTGTCATAAGCGGGAATTCGCCCATGAAGATTACGCTTTCAGCCTCTTCGCCTGTTTCTTCGTTTCTCAGATGTGCTTTTACTTTCAAAGGTGCGGCGTATGTTACGTCACGCTCTTTACATTCCTCGATTGTGTACTTCGGGGTTTCATCAATCCTGTAGTCAACAAAACTGAGAACAAGTTTGCCATTTGAATCGGTAATAGAGGAAATATCTTCAAATACCTCCTTAATACCATCTTCAAGGAACCATTTGTAAGAGTTTTTCTGAATTTCGATGAGGTTAGGCATATCGATAACTTCATTAATCTTGGAAAAACTCATTCGGGTAGTATTACCCAATTGAACCGGCTTTACATTCACCATTGGCTTAAATCACTCCTTAAATTTTTGAAAAATATTAGCTTATTTTCCACATTCCGTTAATAAGTCCATTATAATTCAGTATTTTATTATATAACAAGTTTTACCATTTGTCAATACCTTTTTTAAAAAAATAAAAAAATTCCGCACTTTTTTGTGCGGAATACTTTTATAATATATTATGCGTTGATTTTTGCCTTTTCTTCGGAAACCTCTACTGTAGTTTCTGTTTCACGGTAACTTAAATCCATAGCGTTAAGTGCCTTTTCATCGATACCCTCTGTACTTTCCTTTTCAAAAAGCGTTTTAACTGTCATAAACATAATCTTAAGGTCAAGGAGCAGAGAGAAATTTTCAATATAAATCAAATCCATTTTCAGCTTATCGTAAGGTGTGGTATTGTATTTACCCATAACCTGCGCATAACCTGTAAGTCCTGCTTTAGCATTCAGACGGAATCTGAATTCGGGAATCGTTTCAAGATATTCCTCAGCAATTTCGGGACGTTCAGGTCTTGGTCCTACAATTGACATTTCACCTTTAATGATATTTATAAGCTGAGGCAGCTCGTCCAGTCTTGTTTTGCGGATAAACTTACCAACAGGAGTAATTCTGCTGTCACCCTCAGCAGCAAGTCTTGCTTTTCCATCCTTTTCTGCATCTGTTATCATTGAACGGAACTTGTAAAGATAGAATTCCTTTCCGAGATATGTAAGTCGTTTCTGTTTGTATATTGCCGGGCCGCCGTCATAAGCTTTTATGACGATTGCCACAACCGCCATAACAGGCGAAAACACAATAAATGCTACCAATGACACAAACAAGTCAAACAATCTCTTGAAAATGCGCTGTTCCATCTTTATTCCGAAATTTCTGCTGACAAGGAGCGGAGTATCTAAAATATGAAGTTCTTCGGAACCACGCATGATTATGTCGGAAATTTTAGGTGTTACATAAGTAACAATCCTATGTTCAAAGCAGAATTTCAAGATGTCATTTCTGATACGGTTTTCCGTGTCGCATATAACTACTGCGTCATAATTCAGTATCTCTTCGGAAATTTTATCAAAGCCCTCTTCGGTATTGATAGCAGCGCAGATTATGAATTTATCATACCGCTTACTCATTTTATATACAAGAGAACGTGCTGATTTATTGGCGTACACCATAATCATTTTCTTGGGTGGGAACAACTGCGCAAAATTACGATGTATATATATACTCCAAAGCACCGTCACACACACTGCAACAGGAACCGACAGCAGAAGTGCAAAAGGATTAAGAATTTCACGGGCAATAAGGCACATCTGCAAATATGCAATAGCATCAGCGAAAACAACAGCAAAGGAATGTGTGAACACCGAGTCTGTAATTCTAAGACTTCCTATCCTGAAACCGCCGTACATCTCAATTATGATAAAATAAATTACAGCGTATATAAAATAAAGTATAATATTACCATTTTTGAAAAATCCCAGACGAACAATAGGGTTATAATAATTTTCCCATACAAACGCAAAAATTGAAGTGTATAAAAGAGTGTTGAATATTGCATTCAGGAAAATTATAAAACGTTTTATGTTATAGCCCTGTGTAAATTTTCTGAACATTTTACCACTCCTTTCTTTTAGTACATCTCCATTGTAACATATCATCATTAAAATATCAATGCTAATATAATGGAAACAAGAAAAATAAATATTGTCGATTATTTTGGAAACATTTTAGTTCTGAATACAGATTTTTATGAATATAATTAATATTGTCGATGTCGAAGGACTGATGAGAGTTCAGTCAATCTCCAGCGGCAGTCTATTTCCATGAAAAATTGTGGGCAGAGACTGCTGCGTCTAAAAATAATACCTTATTTATATATTATATCATTTCCTTATCAACTGTAATTACAGCATTAAGGTTCTCATCTTCATTCTTTATTTTTTCGGAAATAATCCTTACAACTTCATCATCACTTATTTTCAGGCTGTATGGCACAACAACATCAAAAATAAGATTTCTGTTCTTTACGCCGTCTGTCATGCGAAAATCGTGCATTGTAATGTCAGGATTTATTTCCGAAACTATTTTTTTTACCATTTCCTTGTAAGCTTTTGCAGTTTCGTTGGTTGTTTCAACAGGGTCCATGTGAAGGGTTGCAATACTTGCGTATCTCTTCTTTAAATCACATTCGATTGTATCTATAAGTTCGTGAGCCTCCATAAAGCCCATTTCAGCAGGAACCTCTGCGTGTAAAGAAATGATATTTGCGCCAACACCGTAGTTATGTACAATAAGGTCATGTACGCCAACAATTCCCTCATAACTCATAATTGTGCCGTAGATTTCTTCTACATATTCCTTTTCAGGCGGCTGACCAATAAGGGGTGTAAGACTTTCCTTTGCCGCCTCAATACCTGTTTTAAGGATAAAAAGAGCAACGAGAATGCCCACATAACCGTCAATATTTACTTCTGTAAGAGCAAACACAACTAAACCGACAATTACCGCTGCTGTCGAGATACAGTCGGAAAGGCTGTCCATAGCAGTTGCTTTCATTGCAGATGAGTTGATATTTTTACCAATTTTGCGGTTATAAAGGCAGATATACAGCTTTACAAGAACAGATGCTGCAAGGATTGAAACTGACAGCACACTGAAGGACATTTCCTCAGGAGAGATAATCTTCATTATTGAATCTCTGCCAAGCTCGTAAGCCATAATAATAATTACCATTGCCACAGCAAGACCCGCGATATACTCAATGCGGCCATGTCCGAAAGGGTGTTCCTTATCTGCGGGACGGTTTGCCATACGCATTCCTGCCATTGTAATAACAGAAGAACCAGCGTCAGACAGATTGTTAATAGCGTCGGCGGTAACGGAGATTGCTCCTGTAATAATACCCGCAAACAGCTTTACTCCGAATAATATTAGATTTAAAACAATCCCCATAATCCCTGTCAATACAGCGTACTGCTGACGAACAGCGGGGTTTGTATAATTTTTATAGTCCTTTACAAAAAGTCTTGAAAGCAATGAAATCATAGCTGTCCTCCAAAAAGAATTTTGGTACTCTGAATAATATACCATAATTTTACACAAATCGTCAAGTGACATTTTAACAGACTTTTCTCCAATGACAACTATTGGATTTGTGGGGTATGTGCATATTGACAATTTGAACAGTTTGTGTTAAAATAGTATATACATTATGTGATTGAATAGAACCTTGTCGCTTTATCGAAAGGAAACATCTATGACAGATATTCTTTGCGATTTAATATCTGAAAAGATAACCCTTAAGGATGCAGAAATTATATTCGACAATACTGTATCAGGCTTTCATTCCGGTAAAGTGTCGGATATATGCAGTGAGCTGAATTTAAATAAATATGAATGGACGGCTATCTGTCAAGGTATTGATTTTGATGTTTTGGCAATGTGGCGAAAAAACGGGTGGCCGACTTACTGTAACAAATGCAAAAGTGAGTTAAATTATAAGGACTTCGGCTGGTTGATAAAGAACAATTCTTTATGCCATATATTTTGTTCGGAGAATCTATGATGCTAAAATATTGCAGCTTATCAGCAGATTTATTATTGGAATGGTTTCCTGAATTAGAAAAAGAAATAAAAAGCAATATATCATTTTCAGAAAATCTCCCATCTTGTTTATATTCAGATGTTATTAATCCTATTCTTTCAGATTATTTTAACAACAATAGTTTCATACAAGAAGAGCTTGTTGAACGGATTTTTGATTTCTTTGAATACTTAGCAGTAAATGGTGATGAAGAAGTTAGAAATATGTTACAGGTTTCACTGTTGGAAAACCTTTGGGATACAAAAAGCATCTATGAAAATTCATTGTCGTTTATGAAACCCAAAACACGATTGATTAACGACAGAATAATATCATATTTATCAAAGCCGTAATGGTAAATTTAATATGCGGGCGTGGTGAAACTGGCAGACACGTTGGATTTCGAGAGCGTTACGTTATTGGAGTTGTTTTGTTATGTTTATTTCAAATGATTACAACGAACTTATAGCATTACACCGAGCTCTAATTGAAGCAAAATTTAGAATTAATCCAAACGATGAACTTATTGCCGGTAGTCCTATTATCGCAGATTTGAGCAATCGCATTGTAAAAGAACTTATAGAATTAGAACTTAAAAAGAATGATGACGCTGAGTCAAAATGGATGAAGTGGCTTTCTATAAATAAATGCGATAATCCATTTGAAAAGTATGATGATGTATCAAATATAAATATTCTTTCTTTAACTCCATGGGAAATTGCGTTGATTAATGCAAAAAAAGATATAAGGTGGAATATTTCAACTTATCAAGAAAAGGAACAAATGGTTAAAAATTATTTAAGTCCATTTATTTGCACTGATTCACAGGTTGAAGAGTTTATCAATATTATTATGTCTCAAATATCAAATGATTGAATTTCATATTTCTTAACAAATAAAAGATAAAGAACAGAAAACTTAATATGCGGGCGTGGTGAAACTGGCAGACACGTTGGATTTAGGTTCCAATGCGAGAGCGTGCAGGTTCAAGTCCTGTCGCCCGTACCAACTAATTTTAGTGAAAAAGATATTATGCCCGCAAACGGCTTGACAAAGCCACTTGCGGGCATATATCTTTTCAAAAAACAAAAATGCACATCCATAGATATTTTTTGATGTAAAAAGGTTTTGAACCCCTTTATGTAAAATTTTTTCTTTAAAATTTATTCAAATTGCACAATGAGCCTGCAATAGCCTGTAAAGGTAATTGCAGGCTTTTCCTTTATATAAAATATTCATTAAGAATTTTAACACGAAAATAATATATAATCCTCTTCCCTAATCCTACAGGCGTAAAAGCTTGTAGGATTTTCATATTTTCAGAACAATTCATAAACTTTAATTTTAAAACGCTTCAAAGTTTGTGAAAATATATGAATTTCAGAAAGGAAAACTAAAATGAGCAAATTCAGAAACTACGAAAAACTCATAGGTGTTACTGCCGAAGGCGATGCAACGGAAATCGAAAACAATACAGAATCCGTTGCCGAGTATATCTGCAGCAAAGGTGTCAAAGGTGACCTCTACATCCTCACTCCTGACGGTGAGCGTGTTTTAAACACATTTGGAATGTTTGTTGACAGATGTGTCAGTCCCGAATATATGGAACAGCTCAGACCTGTTCTCATTCAGAAACAGCACCAAACCGAAAGTGAAATCGGATTAAGAATGTAAGGAAGGATATCAATAATGCTTTTTACCAACTCCCCCGAACTCCGTATGTACAAAATAATGATGAAAACACCGACAAGAGGGTGTTCACCAGTCTCAAGTCTCGCTATCGAAAGCAACAGCAATTATCACCCTATATGTGTTGACAGAAGAAAGGTATTAAATGACTTCGTAGAAGGATATGAATGCAGAGCTTTAAAAAAGCGTCTTCTCAAAAACAATCCGTATAAACCAAGTTTTGAAAACCCATCACATCGTGACCGTTTTTATGATTTCTTTGAAAAAAGAATCCTCATCGTTGAAAAGAGCCGCCGCAATTTAGTTGCAGCGGTTTTTCTTTTGTCTGCCGATGAGGGCTTGTGGAAACAGGCAGAAAAGTATTTTCTCCCCTGTGCTCTCGATTTTTCTGTTATGAGGCTTAACGGTCTAACTCCCGAACAGTACACCCTGTTCAAAGCAGCCAAAGAGGTATATGGCGGTTGTAAAGTGCAGTTTGATGTTGACGAATACTGTGACGAAGAAATTATGCCTCTGCCTCTCTTAAATCTTGTAATGACAGGATACATAATCGAATATTTCGGTTTTAACTATCTTGTACCATTAAAATATATTGAAAGGAAGTGATAACAATGTTCATGCCAAGAGGCCTTGTGG
>JAZUOE010000209.1:0-3733 GCA_045604505.1 Ruminiclostridium sp.
CATAACCGTTTGTCACAATGAACTTCTGAAATATGCGTTCAGCGGCGGTTTTGACTTGGTTATTCTTGACGAGTTCAATTCTGCATACGGTTATGGGCTTATGGATAAGGCACTTGCCGAAAAGCTGATAATTGACGGAAAAAACAAGGCTGAAATAGTATTGACGGGACGTAATCCTGCTGAGATTTTCATTGATAATGCGGATTATGTAAGCGAAATATGCTGTTTAAAACACCCGTATCAGAATGGCGTAACCGCGAGAAAGGGGATAGAGTATTGAAGCTTGAATATGTTCTCCCTGATGAGATAGAAAAACGCAGTTTTGAGATTATTGAAAGCGAGCTGGGTGACAGAATAATTCCTGATAAGATAAAGCCCATAGTAATGCGTGTAATTCACACCTCAGCGGATTTTGATTATTACGATAATCTCTGCTTTTCGGAAAATGCTGTGAAAATTGCACTTGACGCAATAAGAAAGGGTGCAGTTTTTGTAACCGATACAAATATGGCAAAATCGGGAATAAACAAAACAGCACTTGAAAAGCTCGGCTGCGAGGCTATGTGCTTTATGTCTGATAAGGATGTTGCTGAAACCGCAAGGAAAAATAGCACGACAAGAGCAACAGCTTCAGTTGATAAGGCGGCAGCACTTGGCAGACCGATTATCTACGCAGTCGGAAATGCACCGACAGCACTGATACGTTTATATGAACTTATGAAAAGCGGCACTTTTCGCCCGGAATTAATTATAGGTGTTCCTGTGGGTTTTGTAAACGTAGTACAGTCCAAGGAAATGATTATGGAGTCAGGTGTACCCTATATCATTGCAAAAGGAAGAAAGGGCGGAAGTAATGTTGCCGCCGCAATTTGTAACGCCCTGCTTTATATGGCAGGGGGAAGGTGAATGCTATTTTCACAAGTTTTCACCTGTATATCATCACTTTGATTTTACTCTCCTTCATAACCTCCCCACTCAAAAACGCCTCTTCCGTATAAACAACTCCATCAGGATTACAGATACAAATACCACTCTCTTTAAGCTTATCAAATAAATTGCAAACAAATCTCTTGGTCTTCTTATGCTGGTTACAACCCAGCATCAACCTGCCTACGGTTGTGTCATAAGAACCATTAGCTGTGACGAAATCTATTATCTGTCCCAAGTTAAGAATAGCATTATCGCATTCAGTTCTTTCGGGCATATAACAGCCGTTTGTGGCAAGTAAAGCCATATGCTCACTTCCTATGTAAACTTCAAAAATGTTACGACAAACCTTCGGTCGGATTATATCGGGGAACTTTTCAAGAAATTCGATTGTTTCTTTATCACTATAATCAAAAGCGAGTATTACATACCCCGGAATATTCTCTTTCAGCTCTGAGAGTTTTAAGTCTGCAAATAAGTGCTTATCATAATTCCCGTGAGCATAATTTATGACCGCTTTTTCGATAAGTTCTTTTAGATTAAGCCTTGTGTTACGAGCAATAAAATCGGTAATGGTGCCTTTTGTGATGTTGATTTTTACATTAGTTTTCATGGTTTTACCACCTTTCTTATGTTTATAAATGTGTATTATATTTCATATATCCAAAAACAAAAATATGAAAAAGTATATACGAATTCGTACATATAAAAACATACAGCTATATCCGTATATACATTTATTGATATGGCGACAAAGATTACAACCGCCGACGCAAGTATTACAGAAATTATGGCGGCGGCAATTTCAAAGGCAGAAGGACTTGCACTTATTGTTGCGGTAACCTTTAATGTTCCTTGTATGGTTGCGGTTGCTTCAACTCGCAATGAAACACATTCTGTAAAATGGACTTTAAAAATCGCAGCATATTATATAGTTTCTGCGCTTATTCTTTCGGGTGTTACATACCATATTGCAAATATCTTTATGTGAGGCAGCTATGAAAATATCTTTACTTAACGCACTTGACAGCAAGGAAATACACTCCACGACACAGCTCGCGGATATGCTCGGCACATCTCCCGAAATGATAGAGGCACAGCTTGAACGCTATGAACAACTGGGCTTTGTAAAGAAAACTGTAATGAACGGTTCCTCCAAATGCAGTTGTGGTTGCAAAAATTGCGGTCAGAAAAAACAGAGTGTGCCTGTAGTGTTCTGGGAGAAACTATGAGCGCATTTCATATAGCGGTGGGGAAAAAACTCGCCGCTATTGTTATTTGCAGAATAATCACCCCCAATATAAAACAAACGAAGAAATATTCAAAAAGCGTTTTAGAAAATAAATTAGCATATTTTTTAAAAAAACTATTGACAAAAACAATTGCGTGTGTTAAAATAACGGTGTTACGTAACAATGTTATGTGAGGTGATATATTATGGCACACGACAAAGAAACCCGTGAAAAGCTCATAGAAAGTGCAAAGGCTGAATTCATGGATAAGGGCTACAATAAAGCCTCCCTGCGTACCATCTGCGCCAATGCGGGAGTAACAACAGGTGCGCTTTATTTCTTCTTTGAAGACAAGGCTGACCTTTTCAGAGCGATTGTGGGTAAGCCTGTTGATGAGCTTTTCAGTATTATGCAGTCGCATTTTGATGAAGACGACGAAATCATTATGAGTTCCGATTATGACGCTGATGAAGACGACCATAGCGAAATTGCACAGGTCCTCATTCATCATATTTACAGTAACTATGATGCAGCAATTCTTCTGCTTACAAAGTCGCAGGGATCTGAATATGAAAATCTTGTCGACAGAATAGTTGAGATGACCGAAAGCAAAAGTATTGAAACGATGGAGAAAATCTCTCTTAAAAATGGAAAGAAGAAAAAGGTCAACAAATATATGCTTCATCTTGTAATTCATCTTATGGTTGACTCTTTTGTTCACCTTGTAACACACGAGCCCGATGAAAAAAAGGCTCTTGCGAATATAAAGAAGGTCTTTAAAATGACTATGCATAACTGGACAGACACTGTCCTTGACTGATAAAATAAACCGCATAATGCGGTTTATTTTACGGACATAACGTAACACTGTTATGTTATGTAAAATTCTGATTATAAGCCGAAAGGCTTTTTTAAATAACAATCACATAACATCGTTATGTAAATATGGAGGTAATATCATGTACCTTGAAATCAAAGATGTGAAAAAAAGCTATGGCAGCGATTCAAACTACATTCAGGTTCTGAAGGGCGTTACAACGGGACTTGAAAAGGGGCAGATGTGCGTAATTCAGGGCACAAGCGGTAGCGGAAAGTCTACCCTGCTCAACTGCATAGGCGGTCTTGATGAAATGGACAGCGGCTCCGTAAAGGTTGACGGCAAGGAGATTTTCGGATTGAAGCCCGACGCACTTTCAGACTATCGCCGTGATAATTTAGGCTTTATCTTTCAGTTCTATAACCTTGTGCCGAATCTTACAGTACGCGAAAATATCCTTGTATGTGAGTATCTTGCAGAAAATCCGCTGGATGTTGACGAGCTTTTAGAAACATTAGGTCTTACTGAACACCAGAACAAATTCCCCTCACAGCTTTCAGGTGGTCAGCAGCAGAGATGTGCTATTGCAAGAGCACTAGTGAAGAATCCGAAGCTGCTCCTTTGCGACGAACCTACGGGTGCGCTGGACAGCAAGACTTCACGGGATATTCTTGTGCTGCTTGAAAAGATAAACGAAAAATACGGTACAACAATGCTTATCGTAACTCACAACAATTCCATAAAAAATATGGTACAT